>DCVM01000116.1:0-10209 GCA_002327985.1 Syntrophaceae bacterium UBA2188
AGGCTCAATGCTCACAACAAAAGGCCAAGATCTCAGGCTCAAACCCGTGTCCGTGCCCGGGACCCGTGTCTGTGGTCTGTGTGGCGTGTTCACCCCCCGCCTTCTCCTGGGCTGCTTCCATCATTTCTTCTCCATTCAGTTGCAAGTTTCAAGTTTCAGATTTTATGTTTTTAATTTGAACTTTTTATCTTGAAACCCCTAAGCCGCAACGTCCATTATCAAGGCCTGGCACTTCGTCAGGAGTTGTTCTTCTCTGAAGTGCATCAGCTCAATGGCCCTGGCCGGGCACTCCGCCGCACAAGTGCCACAGCCCTTGCACTTCGCTAAGTCAATCTCGGCTTCGCCCTTCGCATTGATCACCGGCACCTCATAAGGGCAGACTCTCACGCAGGTCAAACAAGCCGCGCAGCGCTCTCCCTCCACCATGGCCACCACTCCACCCACTAACATTTTCTCTTTGGATAAGATGGTACAGGCTCGAGAAGCTGCAGCGCTTGCCTGAGTGATTGTTTCGCTGATCAATTTTGGTCCGTGGGCCCCCCCAGCGAGATACATGCCATCGGTAGCAAAATCGACTGGCCTCAGTTTCATATGGGCTTCTAAGAAGAAGCCTTCCATTGTTCGAGGAGCTTTTAGCATCGTTGCCAATTCCTCATTCTCTCTCGGTATGGTCGCTGCAGAGAGAACCACAAAGTCAGGTTTTATTTCTATCTTTTCCTTTAAGATTCGATCCAGGAAAGATACGATGAGATCTTTCCCATCCTTTTTCACCTCGGGTTTTTCTTCAGGTTCGTAACGGATGAACATAATCCCTTGTTCCCGAGCTTTAGCATAATAAGATTCTGCCAGGCCGTAGGTGCGGATATCTCGATAAAGGATAAAGATATGAGCATGGGGATTCAGTTCCTTGATCTTGAGGGCATTCTTTACAGCCGTGGCACAACAGGTTCGACTGCAGTTGGGTCGTTCGTTGTTTCTCGATCCAACACATTGAATCATCAGAATTTGATTTGCACGAGCCACTTCCTCAGGTTGATTTACAATCTTATTTTCTAAATCAAGCTGAGTGAGAATTCGTGGATCTTCCCCATAGAGATATTCATTGGGTTTCCATTCCTGAGCACCCGTGGCTAGGATTGTTATTCCATGTTCAATCTTCCGATAATACATGGTAGGCGCCACCATCACGCCCGTAGAGAAGTTCCCTTTGGAGCCGCTGAAATCAACTACCAAGGCATTAGTGATAACATGGATGGAAGGATCGCTTGTTACTCGATGAATCAAATCCTTTAGAAAGGCCTGGACATCCTGGCCTTCAAGGGTATAGTGAAGGTTTCTCAGATTTCCTCCCAATTCAGCTTCTTTCTCGAGGAGGAAAACCTCATATCCCTGCTCTGCAAGTTTGAGGGCAGCGGTCATCCCAGCCACACCTCCTCCAATAATCAATCCTTTTTGGATCACTGGCAGCGCGAGTTCACTGAGGGCCCGAATCAAACGGGCATTGGCCACAGCCATCCGGACGAGGTCCTTAGCTTTATGGGTCGCATCTTCCTTCTGCCGCATATGAACCCAGGAACATTGATCACGGATATTCGCCATCTCAAAGAGGTACTTATTGAGCCCTGCTTCCCGACAGGTTTCTCTAAACATCGGCTCATGGGTTCTTGGAGAACAGGACGCGACAATCACTCGGTTCAGATGGTACTCTTGGATCGCATCCTTAATCTTTCCCTGGGTGTCTTGAGAACAGGTGTAAAGGTTATCCTCAACATGGACGACATTTTTCAGCGTCCCGGCGTACTCCCTCACTTCAGGGACATTGACCACCCCTCCGATGTTGATACCACAGTTGCAGACGAAGACGCCGATTCGAGGCTCCCCTGCTGTCACGTCTGCTTCGGGAGGATATTCTTTTTTGGTGACCATTGTCCCTCGTGCTGAAGCGATTAATCCTGTGGCATCGGCTACGGCACCGCTTGCCTGAGAGACCGTCTCTGGAATGTCTTTGGGTCCTTGAAACACACCACAGACATAAACGCCTGGCTTTGAGGTCGAAGTGGGTTCGAAAGGCTTTGTCTTGCAAAATCCATGAGTATCGACTTCAATACCCATCCGTTTTGCCATCTCAACCGTTTCTTTGGATGGGACCATCCCTACGGAAAGAACCACCAAATCGAATTCCTCCTCAACAAACTTTCCCTCTTCATCCAAGTAAGTCACCAAGAGGTTTTTCGTTTTAAACTGCTCTCGAATTCTTGAGACCATACACCTGATGAACCGAACACCATATTCGGATTTGGCTCTTTCATAATAAGCATCGAATCCCTTGCCATAGGCCCGGACATCCATATAAAAGATAGTAGGTTCGACGAAGTTAGCGTGTTCTTTGGCAATGATGGCTTCTTTCGTTGCGTACATGCAGCACACGGATGAGCAGTAATCCTGTCCGCAGGAAATATCACGGCTGCCCACACACTGAATAAAGGCGATCTTTTTTGGGTGCCCTGCATCGGAGGGACGTTGAACCACCCCAGCATAAGGCCCACTAGCACTGAGCATTCGCTCGAACTCGATGCTCGTGACGACATTGGGGTAAACGCCGTAGCCAAATTCAGGCCGAATATTCCCCTCTACGGTTTTAAACCCGGGTGTGAGAATGACTGCTCCCACCTGGAAATCGACCATCTTTTCCCGGTCATCGTGATTGATGGCTCCCGCACGACAAGCGAAGACACACTGCAGACATTCGGAGCAGATGCCACATTCCAGACACCGTTGGGCTGCTTCGATCACTTCCTCTTCGGTGAGTGTTGCTTCCACTTCTAAAAAATCGCCTTTGCGTTCGTTGGCTTCCCGTTTGGTCGGTACAGATCGCGGGGCTTGTGACTTGACTTCCATCAATTCTTTCGCCTGAAGTGGATCAAGCTTAGCTTCTGGCAGCTTTTCGACGGATTCTAACACCGGAGGCCATGTCTTCGTTTCTTTATCTTCTTGTTTTAAATAGACTTCAATTGAGCGCGCCGCTTTATGTCCTGCGGCAATGGCGTCCACGACAAAGGTCGTCCCTGTCACCACATCGCCACCAGCAAAAACCCCGGGTACATTGGTGGCAAGGGACTCTTTGTCTATCGCCACTGTCCGGCCACGGACCGTCTCCACTTTGTTGTTCAATAAGGTGAGATCGGGTTTCTGGCCGATAGCAAAGATCACTACATCGCAGGGAATCACCGTCTCTGTCCCTGGGATTTCATCAAAATCTGGCCTTCCATCGATAAACCCTCTGAAATTAACATCTACGGTTCGGACACCTGTGACATGACCGTCTTTGTTCGTCACTTCCTTGAAGGTCTTGCCAGGATAAACCTCAATACTTTCATCTTGGGCATCTCGAATTTCCCAGTCATGTGCAGGCATTTTGTCACGGCTTTCCAGACAAGACATACCCACCCAGCTTGCACCCAACCGTACGGAGGACATGGCTGCGTCAATGGCCACATTCCCGCCACCCAGGACTAAAATGCGTTTGTTGGCAATTTTTGATTGGATGTTTGATGTTCCTGTGAGACTTACCTCCCGTAAAAAGTCTGTTGTGATGTGGACTTCCGGTAGATCATTTCCCGGAATGGGCAGCTTAATACCGATATGGGCACCTGCAGCGACAAAGACGGCGTCAAAATCCTTAAGCAATCCTGTCACATCCTCTACGCGGTGATTCAGCTTCAGGTCGACCCCCCTTGAAGTAATTTCATCAATCTCGCGGTTTAGCAAGTCGTAGGGCATGCGATACTCTGGAATGCCTACGCGCATCATTCCGCCAGGTGCCGGCAGGGCTTCGAAGACGGTGACGGAGTAACCTTTACGGACCAAGTCATTGGCTGCGGTCAATCCTGCTGGGCCACTTCCTACAATCGCTACCTTCTTTCCCACGCCACTTGTATCCGGGGTTTTTTGGACACCTGAGGCATAAACCTTCTGCATCTCTTCGGGGTGTGCAAATGCCCATTCGGTCACAAATCGTTTTAAATGCATGATATTGACAGGTTCACTGCCAACCTCATTTCGGGTACAGGCCTCTTCACAACGATGGTTGCATACGCGGCCGCAAACGGATGGGAAAGGGTTATCTTCTTTGATGGTGCGGTAAGCTTCGGCGAAGCGCTTATCTCGTATGAGCGCCACGTAACCCATAGCTCGCTGTTCAATGGGGCAGGCGTTACGGCAGGGGGCTTCACCGCGCTTTTCGATCGCGAAGGCATTCGGGATGGCTTGTGGATATCGTTTGTAGATGGCTTTTCGGTTGGAGAGCAGGGCGTTGAACTCATCTGGCCGTATGATGGGGCAGGCTGTTGCACAGTCACCGCAGCCGGTGCATTTAGCTATATCCACAAAGCGAGCGTGCCTACGAAGGTGAACCGTAAAATTTCCTGGCTCGCCTGAGATGCCCTCCACATCTGTGGCCGTCAGGATGCCAATATTGAGATGACGGCCTGCCTCCACCAGTTTAGGAGAAATGATACACATGGAACAATCGTTAGTGGGAAAGGTTTTATCCAATTGGGCCATGACCCCACCAATCGCAGGTGATGACTCCACAAGGTAGACATAATAGCCAGATTCGGCGAGGTCGAGGGATGCCTGGATCCCGGCAATCCCACCTCCTACGACCATGACAGCTCCAACTTTTTCAGCCATAACCTTCACCTCTAAAAATCCGAAATCCCTGCCTGCGGTAGGCAGGGGATTTTGAGTTTAGGGTTTAACATAATTGTTTCGGATTTCGTGATTCGAATTTAAGTTTTTTGCTATATTAATCCCCTTCCCCTTAATATCTTGATCGGGTTGGTGATGTGTCGGCCTAACCATTTCTTGACATCGCGGTGTCCCAAAGCTAACCCCATCAATTCTGTAAAGTATAGAATGGGAAGATTGAACTTTTTCCCCGTCTCTTTCTCCAATTCAACCTGCCGGGTATCCAGATTGGCCTGACACATGGGGCAACCTGTGACCAGACAATCCGCCTCTGCCTCCTTTGCCATGGAAAGAAGTCGATCATTCAATTTTTTTACGATGTCTGTTCGCGTCATCACAAGACTGGCTCCACAACAATCCGTCTTATAAGACCAAGGGACAGGGTCCGCACCCAAAAGTTTCATCAAGCGGTCCATATGTTGGGGATTTTCATATTCCCTTATTCCTGTTACCTTTGGAGGACGGACCGTCAAGCACCCATAATAGCAAGCCACCTTAAGTCCTGAGAGAGGTTTCGTACGCTTTTTCTTCACCTCTTCCAGGATGGCTTCATTGCAGAAAAAATCCAGGGCATAGCGAATGGGAACATTTCCCTCATAAGGGAAATAGATCTTCTTGGAATGCTCCTTGACCTCTTTTTCTACTGCTTTGAACCGACTGTAGCAGGCCACACAAGGGACTAACAACTCGCGCGCACTCTTCTCCGCGATGGCCAGATTTCGTGCAGCCAGTTCAATAGCCAACTCTTCATCCGTGCAGTGAGCCGAACTTGCACCGCAACAGGTCCAATCCTCTAATTCGTGAAGTTGGATGTCGAGGAGTTTGGAAACACCTCGGATTGATTCATCGTACTCTCTTGCCGTTCCATGGAGGGAGCATCCAGGGTAATAAGAAATTTCTTTCACCGTCTCTCCCCTTTCTCAAAAGAGTTCTAAAAACTACGATACGCTCTCTTGATTACGCTGATTTCAAAAAATGATTACACAGATTTTTTTATAAAAATATGCCAGAATACCCCTCAGCTCTGCTGGGGGGATGAATGGCCTCCCTCTCCCCTGGGGGGAGAGGGTTAGGGTGAGGGGGAAATGATCTTATCATCACCCCCACCTTAATCCTCCCCCATCAAGGGGGAGGAAAGTTTTTTAGAGAATTTGATGCCCCGCAGCTTGCTGCGGGGTAGTTCACTAACCATGCATTCTGCCTCTGTGTAATCGCTCATCATCTGTGTAATCAGAGATTTCAAGACTTTTTCTGAAATCTCTCAAATGCGTTGAAGATGTCTTGAATCTCTTTTCCTCCTCCAAACCTGGAAGGAAGAAGTTTGATCTTTCCTTTGAGAAACATCTTCCACCCCAGTCCAGCGTCCTTGAAAAAATCTTTGGTTTTGGATTTAAATTGGAGGATCAGGCTCAATTCGTGGATCCGACCTTTCGATTTAATCGTCTCTAAGAAGACAGAATGAAAAACAGGGACCTCCTTTTCCCCCGGATCAATCCCGGAATGAAGCGCCACGTTTCTTAACACATCCATAATCTTAGCGATATCGATATTATTTGGACATCGAACACTGCAGGTGTAGCAGGAGGCACAGATCCAGATCGTCTTTGAAGCGAGGACCTTCTCTCGATGGCCATATTGGATATGACGGAGCATCTGATTGGGGAGGATATCCATCGCGTAAGCGATGGGACATCCTGCCGAACATTTTTGGCATTGAAAGCAGGCTTGGATGGTTTCGCCACTGGCTTGATTGACTTCCGACAAGAAGGAATTCTCATTTAAGTCAAACTGCATGCTGGGTTCCATTTTTTACCTCTTGATCCTGGAATGGCGTCTCCAGGATAGCCTGATTTCCTTGGTGAATGGGAAGTTCAATCGTAAAGGTTGTTCCTTCTCCTATTTTACTCCTTACGTTAATTTTACCTCCGTGATCCTCCACAATGCCATAGGAAGTGGCCAGACCCAATCCCGTTCCCTTTCCCACTTCCTTTGTGGTGAAGAAGGGATCGAAGATTCGGGTAAGGTTCTCTTCAGGAATGCCTTCCCCCGTATCGGTAAATTCCACAAAGACCGTTTTTTGATCGGGGGAAGGGGAGGTGGCAATGGTCAGTGTCCCACTGCCATGCATGGCTTCTGCTGCATTCACAATGATATTCATGAAAACTTGTTTCAATTGACTGGCATTTCCCCGGACAAAGGGGAGAAAGGAATCAAATTTCTTGATAATCTGGATATTGTGAAACAAGGCCTGATTGACCAGAAAGAAGAGGCCATCATTGATCGCTCGATTGATATCGGTGGGCTCCATCTTCGGTTCGGTTTGGCGGGCAAATTCAAGGAGGCTTTTCACGATCTCCTTGCAGCGGCCCGCTTCCTGGACAATGCGCAACAAATCTCCTCGTTTCAGATCTTCCTCGGGAAGGTCCTCCATCATGAGACTGGAGTAGATAAGAATCCCCCCCAAGGGGTTGTTGATTTCATGGGCAATGCCGGCTGCGAGTTTTCCCAGAGAAGCCATCTTTTCTGAACTGACTAATTGGAGGTGAGTCTCCTGAAGTTTTTTCTCCATCATCAAGCGAGGTCTCAAGTCCGTGAAGATACCCACACTGGCAATTTCCTGGCCTTTTCCATTATAAATGAGGGAGGCAGAAAGCTGGACGTGTATTTCTTCTCCAAACTTATTGACAACATTCAGTTGGATCGGACTAAATTTTCCAACACCGCCATATTCAGGGCTTCGGAGTTTCTTCATGATCTCTTTGGCGACACCCTCAGGATAAATTTTTGTGATGTGAAGTTTTCCAATCACCTCTTCTGCCGTGTATCCTGTCAGCGCCTCCGCTCCTTTGTTGAAAATAAAGATATCGCCTTTCATGTCCGCTGCGATGATCCCGTCCACGGAACTCTCAATCAGATTGGAAAAGAACTCATTGGCTTCGCGAAGTTCGTTTTCGATCCGTTTTCTCTCCGAGATGTCTAAGTTAATGCCTTGGTAGCCAATGAACTCTCCCTTCTCATTCTTAATGGGATAGCCGGTCAGCAAGACCGTGATCTTGTCTCCGTTCTTCTTTTTAAATTCCACTTCCCAATCTTTGACATAACCATCTCTTTCAACTCTCTCCTTAAGGATCTTCCGATCTTGAGGATTTACGTAGAGGTCTTGAGCGATATTAATTTTAAGAAATTCCTCCTTGGTTGAGTACCCCAACATATCGAGAAGGGCTTGGTTACAATCTAAAAACTTGCCCTCCTTTGAGCTGATGAAAAGGCCATGTCTCACTCTTTCAAAAAGGTTTCTCAACTTTTCTTCTGAGTCCCTGAGATCCCTCTCAAACCTTTTTCGTTCCGTAATGTCACGGATATAGGCATAGGTCTTGACTTCACCGGTATCTGATTTGGCCATAGCAATGCACACCTCAGCATCCTTGATTTGATTCTGAGGGGTCAGAATATTCATCTCCGTGCAAAGTTTTTCCCCTATTCCTACTCCGCGGGTGACTGTCCCTTCGAGAAATTCTTTGTCCTCCTTACCGATCACAGAGAAAAAGTTTCTTCCGATCAGCTCCTCCTTGGGGATTCCAGTGATATCGGATGCCATCTGATTGGCAAAAATGATCTTAAACGCTTGATCGAAGACCACCACCCCATCGTCACCCATCTCCGCAATCTTCTCAAACTGTTGGGTAGCCTCCAGGATCCTTCTTTCCATTCTTTTCGAGTCAGTAATATCCTTGAGATAGGCGTAACCTTTGCGAACTCCTAAAGGTGTTTTGGCCAACGCGATACAAATCTCAGCCTCTTTGACCTCACCGGAGGAGGCAAGCAGTTGTGTCTCGGTGCAGGTTTTTTCTCCATAGCGCTCAGGATGAGCAAAGAGATCTTCAATAAAGGATTGATCGGGTTTGTTTAAAAGGGAAAGGATTGACCTGTTCAATAATTCTTGGTTCGAATATCCTGTGATCTCGGAGGCCATCCGATTGGCGAATTCGATCTGATGATGCTCATCAAAAACTAAGATTCCGTCATTCCCCAACTCGGCAATAGACTGAAACATCTCTGACTCCACCCCCTTCTTTTTAACAAGGGTGAGTGGCTCAGATTTTTTTCTTCTGGTTGGTGGCGTTTGTTTTTTTGAGGACATCCCTTTTCCAAGGTACCCTATCTCTTCGGGGTTGACAAAAAAACCTGGCATCGCCGATCCAATGAAAAATGAAAAGCAAAAAAGGCAACCTGCTTTTAATATTCTTTCTTCAATTTTGCAATTTTCACTTGACCCTGTTTATCTTACAATCCTGCATAATCAAAGAGAGCTGGGATCTGTTTCTCCCACCCGATGGGGATAATTTGGATTCCCTGACAAAGCGGTTTCAATTCCTTGATCAATCCCCCTGCGATCTCTACGCTTGCTTTCTGTTTATCCGAAGCCTTCATCAGTCGATCTATGACGGAATCCGGAATAGACACTCCTTCGACATGTTTATTGACATATCGTGCCATTCCAACGGATTTGAGCAGGGTGATGCCTGCGATGATGGGGACCTTGAAATGCGCTACTTTTTTGATGAAAGCCTCAAAAAGGCTTATATCATAGATCGAGTTGGTGAAAAAGAAGTCAACCCCCATTCGTATCTTCTTTTCTATGTCCATAACCTCTAAATCGAGAACATGACCTCTGGCCGTGGCATTAATATGAGTACCCATACAGAATTGTGGTTTTCCATCCAGATCGTTGCCCATGAGGTCATATCCCTCTTGGAGGCGCTTGGCTGCACCGAGCAACCCCATGATATCCAGATCAAAAACTGCTTGGGCTTCGAAATGATCTCCGATGGAGGGATGGTCCCCCTGAAGGAGTAAGACATTTTCCAAACCCAAGGCGGAGGCATTTAAGAGATCGGATTGGAGCGCTAATCGGTTTCGGTTGCTGCAGGAGAGATTGAGAATGACCTCCATCTTCTTTGCCTTCAGCAGGGTGCATACCGAAAGGGATCCCAGTTTCATGATGGCATTCTGAAGGTCTGGTACATTGATTGCATTCACACGCCCCTTGAGGAGTTCCGCATTTTCAAATAGTTCAAAAAGGTTGTTGCCCTTGGGTGGCTGAAGTTCAGTGATGACGACAAATTTACCAGAATCTAATTGTTCTTTGAATGACATCGTCTTTCTCCTCTCTTTCACCTTGAGGGAAGAAACCCCACCTCTCTGGTGATCTTCTTTTCATCTGCTTTTGGTTAATCTGGTGATCTGCTCGAGGTCGAGCATCTCCCCCCCCTTCCAGATGCTCTGACTTTGCGAATTGAATGCACAATTGAACAGGTATTTTAAGGACGCTAAAAACTAAAGTCGACGCATTATATCTCTTTGTTTAAAAATATGTCAAGACAAAAAGAGCGTTACTTTAGTTCCTGAGGCAAAGCGTCCACCCATTCAAAAAACTCTTTATAAAAATATGCCAGAATA
>DCVM01000116.1:10238-44833 GCA_002327985.1 Syntrophaceae bacterium UBA2188
TGCTGCGGGGTAGTTCACTTCAACAAGATATAATCATTTTGCATACCTGGTCTTAAAGGCTTCCTGAATCAATGTTCCCCGAGTTTGATTTCGCCATTCCCGTGCGGGTTTTACTTTGAGAATGTTTTCCAATCTATTTTGTTCTTTCAATCGTTTGTAAATCTCAAACCAGGCGCAAGGAGTATCCTTGCTCACTTCACAGTTACCTTCTCGGGAGGTTCCCCCGCATGGGCCGTTGAAAAGACTTTTTGCACATCGTGTTAAAGGGCAGACCCCCGCTGTCTCTCCGAGGACACATTCCCGACAGGTCCGGCAATTTTCTTCAAACCATCCGAGATCTCGGTCCACTCCCACAAAAACAGTATTTAAGGCGGGAAACACAGGCTTGTTAGGATACCGGTCCGCCACAAACTGAACACCGGCCCCACACGCCATCGAAAGAATGGCCTCATAGGGTTTAACGATTTGATCCAGTTCCTTGAAAAAATCTGCATTGCACTGTCGTTCAATGGTAAAGGCATCGATCTGGATCGATGCCTTTTCTTGTGCCCATGCATTTTTAAGTTCTTCATTCAGTAGACCGACCTCCCTCTGACCGCCGGCCATGCAAATGGAGGTGCATCCTCCACAGCCCACATTCAGTACTTTTTTAAAGCCCTTTGTCATTTCTTTGATCTCGTCAAAAGGTTTTCTCTCCGCGACAATCATTTCTCCCTCCAGTTACGCTAATCTTGTTTGGTAATCTGCGTCATTATTTTTTTACATGGCATTGTCCGCAATATCGTGGACCAGTCTTTTTCCTTTCTTTCTGGAACTTTGTATGGCAGCCGATACATTGGTCATGGAACGCCTGTTTCAACCCGATCCGAAACTTTGGGCCATGGCAGGTGGAACAACGGATACCTTGATTTCCCTCCTCGAGAGTGCTCTCATCCAGAACGTTTTTCCCGTTTTCATAAATATGATGACAGTCCTTACAGGATAATCCCGCTTCGACATGGCGGTTGTGATGAAGGGTCACTCCCGATCGTTTACTTTTTCCAAAGGTTTTCAGAGGATCGAATACAATGTTGTCCGGTTGGGCGCCGAGAGGGGATGCAGCAAAGACCCATAAGGCAGCGACCATGATGGTTAACAGCTTATAGCTATTCATCTTTATACCCTTTCTTCTTGAGAGACAGATGTCCAATTCAGAATCATAACCAACTCTCCGATGAAGTCTCGTCCAGTTGAGGATAAACCTCTTGCGATCGACAGATATTTCGGGTAAAGGTGATCATGCTGGGGATGGGGACCCCGATCGGACAATAGCATCGGCCACATAACACACAATTTCTCCAGACCATCCCCTTAATTTTCATCAGAAACTTCCGATCCACCTTGCCTCGTTTCCGATACAATTTCCCCAGGGAATGGATGACCTTATAGGAGGGCATATATTGGGGGTCCTTGTTGTGGGCCATATATAAAAAACAACTCTCCGCACAAATACTGCAATGGGCACAATGGGATAAAAACCGTTTCATGGTGCCCTTTCTCTGATTGAGCATTTCTTTGATCTTTTCTGTATCGACGGACTTGGTTTCCTGATGAGCCATTTTGATCTCCCTGCCACAAAATAGTTTCAATTACCAGGTACGACTCCCCCGGACAAAACTGTATTCACTTCCGATGAGAAAACGGTATAGGAAAAAGAAGAGCATGTGCCCCAGTTTCGTAAAGGGGATCGTGATGAGCATCAGTTGTCCTGAAAGGATATGGAGAAGAATGACTATCTCATAATCGAACCACTGATGGTAAGCCAGAAATCCTGTCAGGAAAGGAGCAAGTGCTATGAGGAGAACGATATAATCGTACACCGATGAGATGGCCCTGACCCGGGCAAGAAAAAGTCGGCGCCCCAGAAAATAGACTCCACAGATCAACACAATCAGGGTGAGT
This sequence comes from Syntrophaceae bacterium UBA2188, assembly GCA_002327985.1. Classification (GTDB taxonomy): domain Bacteria; phylum Desulfobacterota; class BSN033; order BSN033; family UBA1163; genus UBA1163. The sequence goes on from DCVM01000116.1 coordinate 12,180, forward strand.
AGATCGGATAGAGATTCAGGAAAACTGAAAAGCCTAACCCCCCAGGATTGGTCGAGAAGGATATTGTGCCCCAGGAGGAAGAGGGGAGTGGCGATCAGACAGATATGGAATACAACCGTGATGAAGGTTAAGGCAGGATCCGTTTTCCAGAGGTTTCCATTGAGGGAGCGCAACCCTTCAAGGATCCGTTGTTGGGTCGTCATCTTCTCACGTTTTATTTCTATGGATGAAGGAGGGACACACCATTCTTTTTTCTTGGTCAATTTAAAAAACTGAATTCCCTGATAGACCAGTCCCAGGATAAATACAATAAAAGCAATCGATATTAGGTGTCCCTGAACAAAATTGAGCATGGGCCTCTCCTTATTTTGTCAATCAATCTCTTTGCTTTAGCTATCCCGGTCTAAACCCCAAGCCAAATTAAATAGATGGGATGGCCCCTGTTTAGACCTGGGGTCTGGGCACTAACTTTGCTCGTTCGGCGATTTCTGGCACCCTGTGTTCCCATTCAATCGCCATAAGATGGATTCCGTGAACTCCCTTCATTTCTTTCAACTCTTCGATCTGTTCAACACAGATTTTGATTCCTTCTTCGGCCGCCTTTTTAGCCTGGACAATTCGTTCGATGATCTCATCTGGTATGATGATTCCAGAGACATTCTTCGCCATGTATCGCGCCATACCTCCAGATTTAAGAGGAGTGATACCGGCTAAGATATGGACCTTTTCTGTTAATCCCATATCATTGGCTTGTTTCATCCACTCACGAAACATGTTCATGTCGTAGATGCACTGGGTCTGGATGAAATCGGCACCGGCAGACACTTTTTTCGCCAATCGGTGCACTCGCCATTCAAAGGGCTCTGCAAAGGGATTTGCGGCGGCACCGATGAATATCTGGGGCGCTCCATCAATCTCATCCCCATTCAGGAATTTCTTATCGTCTCGCATCCCTTTGACCATGTTAATCAATTGGATAGAATCGATGTCGAAGACGCCTTTGGTCAGGGGGTGGTTTCCAAATTGTTGGTGGTCCCCTGAAAGACACAGCATATTTCGGATGCCATGGGCATAAGCCCCCAGGATATCGCTCTGCATGGCGATGCGGTTGCGATCCCGACATACCATCTGATAGTTGGGTTCCAAACCTTCCTGGATAGCGATTAACCCAGCGCCCCAACTCGACATGCGTACCACCGCGGTTTGGTTATCCGTGATATTCACGGCATCAACAATCCCTTTTAGGTAACTTGCCTTTTTTCTAACGGCTTCAACATTGGCTCCTTGAGGGGGACCGAGTTCCCCAGTGAAAGCGAAATGTCCAGCTTCAAGGGTTCTTTCAAGGCGGCTTCCTGATTTCATATGGTCATGTCCTCCCTTACAATTCTTCTCGATCCACTATTCCTTGATCTACCACTCTTTCCCTTAGGATAATGCCCCCTCTTTCATTATAAAATGGAGGGATTCGGGATTCAAAAAAGGTTCCGGCTAAATATACAGAACCATGAGAAATTATTCACAAAAATTTGTAATTTATTTCACCTATTTTGTCAAGGAAAATATCCTGAGTAGGCTAACCTATTAAATTATAATACAAATTCGATACGGTCAGGGGGAAGGTTTAAGGGTGGTTTTTGCCGGGTTTAAAAAGCAACAAATTAGGGGAAAGACAACCCTTCGGAAACCGTTTTGAAAGCGAGGAAATTAATAATCCTAATTGATTCCGATTTAAATATAACTGGATATTAGCCTGAGTCGGGAATTGTTAAGAAAGGGCCTGCCCCATCAAATCGTTTTTTAGTCCAAAGTCCCCCTAAACTTAGAGGGGGAGTTCTCTCGCCATTCTTGTTCCCGTAACGGTTCTGAAGTATTTTTCAATCGTTTCTTCTACTTTTTTTGGATCCTTGAAGAATCCATTCTCTTGCATGTTAACCAGCCAATCGGCCTCATAGAGAATCTGAAAATTGAGTGTCTCTTTTGCTCGAGGATGATGGTGGTGGCCGATGATATCGCAGATCTCATAAACAATTCCCCTCTGGACATTCAATTTCATTAAAATATCTTCTGCGATTGTTTTACCTTCTTTTTCTTGGTACTCAGGTGAAGCACCTCCGTATTTCTTTTCAGCCTCCTTGATCCCAATTTCATGGAGATAGGCAGCCCCAAGAACTACAAGGGGATGACCGCCTTCTATCTTCAGGATTTCTTCTGCATATTGGGCCACCTTGGACGCATGATTCACACGGTCCATATCTTGTCCAAAATACTTTCTCATTTCATAAGCGATCCTCTCCCTCAACCGATTATTCTTTTCTTCCTTCGTCTTTGCCTTCATTTCTTCTGGTAATCCCTCGATGCAACTATCTCCATAGGGACACCACTCAGCACATCCAAAGTCGATCTTTGGATTGACGATTACATGACCACACCGGCACTTTCTCTTCGCATCAAACTTAAAAAATTCCACTCCATAACCACATTTGGGACACGAAATTTCAAACACATCATCCGGTTTCCAGAACATCGGATCTTGGCCAGGGCATCTCATCTTTTTTGACCCTCCTCAGCGTATTTTAATTTAATAATAATTATTCCTTCAAAAATTTGCTTTGACTTAGGTCAAATTTTAAAAAAAACAGTAGCCAACAAACCCTTGAACTTTCAAACCCTTGAATCCTTGAGCCCTTGATCACTGGAAAGATTGAATAGTCTTTTCTAACGTGTTATGGTAAAAAAATCCAAACCATAAAAGGAAAGAAGGCCGATGAAAAAGCATCGAGTAACATTTTTACCTGATACAAAAAAGGTAGAGGTCACCGAAGGGACGACTTTAATTGAGGCTGCGGAAAAGGCAGGGGTTTATCTTAATAGTCTTTGTGGTGGGGAGGGTGTTTGTGGCAAATGTCGCGTTCAGGTCATGAAGGAAAAGGTGAAGATTGATCAAAATTCCATCGCTTTTTTTACCAAAGACGAGATTGAAAAGGGTTATGTCCTTGCTTGTCAGACTCCTGTGAGAGAAAACATAGAGGTTTTAATCCCTCCGGAATCTCGCCTTGAGGAAGAACAAATATTAAAAGAATCCATTGAAAATCAACGGAAAACTTGGAGGGAAGGTTCCTCCATCCATTACAGCGAACCGGATTGGGTATCCCTTCACAAGAGGCCCAATGACCCCGCTTCTCTTTTTGAACCCTTGACAGCCAAAATATACTTGGAGCTTCCCAAGCCAAGCATCGACGATAATATTCCCGACTCCGCCCGTATCGTGAGAGAGCTTGGGAGAAGACTCAAATACCCTTCCTATGAGATGGCCTTGTCGTGTTTAAGGGACCTATTTATAAAGCTCCGGCGTTCTGATTGGAAAGTCACCGTAACGCTTTTGAGACACAACGATGTCGGACAAATCATTCAAATTGAAGAGGGCCATACCGCGGATAGAAATTTTGGAGTAGCCGCAGATATAGGAACCACCACAGTGGTCGCCCAGTTGGTAGATCTTAAAACGGGGAGAGTGGTAGGGGTGGAAGGCAATCACAATCTTCAGGCGCGCTATGGAGAAGATGTTTTATCACGGATCGCTTATGTCTGCGGTAAGGGTTCCCTGGATCATCTCCAAAAGGCAGTCATAGAAAACATCAATGTATTGATTCAGGCCTTGGCCAGAGAGAAGGGGGTCAACGTTGAAGAAATCACCTGTATCGTGGCTGCGGGAAATACGACGATGAGCCATATTCTTCTGGGATTGATGCCCTGTTCCATCAGAGAGGACCCTTATGTTCCTACAGTGGATCTCTACCCACCTATCCTGGGGAAAGAGATAGGCATTACCATCCATCCTCAAGGAATCCTCCATGTCCTGCCAAGCATTGCAAGCTATATCGGCGGCGATACGGTGGCAGGGGTTCTGGCCTGCCATATGGCGGATAGACCGGAGACGACCTGTCTGATTGATATTGGAACCAATGGAGAGATTGTCGTTGGAAACAATGAGTGGCTGCTTTCCTGCTCTGCCTCCGCCGGTCCTGCCTTTGAGGGGGGAGATACGAAATGGGGAATGCGGGCGACAAGAGGGGCTATACAAAAAGTTGAATTCGATGATGGCCGAGTCCTCTACGAAACGATAGGAAAAGTCAAACCAAGAGGAATCTGCGGCTCTGGACTGATTGACCTCATTTATGGGTTGGCCAAAACTAAAAGATTAGAAATAGATGCCAAATTTCCCTCTTCCCTCAAAGAGAAACGACTCATCCAAGGGGAGAGCGGGTTGGAATACATTGTGGCCTTCCCTGAGGAAACAGAGAAAGGAGAGGCCTTGACCATCGCTCAAACGGATATCGATAATATCATGCGGTCCAAGGCCGCGATATTTGCCGCCATTAAATCGTTAATCGATTATGCAGGGCTCAGATTTGACCAGCTTGACAAGATTTATGTTGCTGGAGGTTTTGGAAATTATCTCAATGTTGAAAAGGCAGTCGCCATTGGATTGCTTCCAGATATACCAAGGGAGAAGATCGAGTTTGTAGGCAATAGTTCCCTGATGGGAGCCCGGATGGTCCTTCTCTCTTATCACGTCTTTGAGAAGGCCGTTGGAATTTCCCAATCCATTACAAATATTGAACTTTCTAAATTTGCTCTCTTTGCCGATGAGTATATGGCATCCCTCTACTTACCCCACATTGATCGGGAACGCCTTTTCCCTTCAGTAAAGTAGGGAACGCCTATAAGCGTTCCCTACGGAAAGGAAGACGAGAGATGTTCACTCCAAAGGTTGAATTATTAGCGATTACCTCCAATGCAGAAAAACTAATCGAAGCGGCCGGCCGGACCTCCTACTTGTCGTTCGATAAACAGGGTGAGGGGACGGAGAAGCGTTTTATACGGATGCTCATTAAAAGTGGTCATCTCTCCGTCCTGGAGCATGCCTACGCAACGTTCAGGATCTCAGGAGCATCCAGGTCATTCACCCATCAGTTAGTGAGACATCGATTATGCTCTTTTATCCAACAATCGCAAAGATATGTGGATGAAAGGAATTTTAATTATATTGAACCTGATTCCATCAGAAACAACCCAGAGGCCCATTCTATTTTTGTTGATTTCATGGATCAAACAAAAGCAGCCTATCTCAAATTAAACAAATTAAAGATTAAAAAGGAAGATGCAAGGTATGTCTTACCCAATGCCGTTGAAAGTCAGATTGTGGTCAGTGCGAATTTCCGGGAGTGGCGCCATATCATCGACCTGAGAGGAAAACCCCAATCGCAATGGGAGATCAAAAAGGTGGCCATTGGAATTTTAAAGATATTGAAAAAACATGCACCAAATGTATTTGGGGATTTTGAGGTGGATGAAGAGAAAGAAATCATAAAAGAAGTTTAGATGTCATTCAAGAATTCATCCTTCACGTTCATTCTTCACAAACCAATCGATTGATTACCCGATGGAAATTCCCCACCAATTTGTTTGACAGAATCCCACATGAAGTGTAGGATTTTATGAAATTAAATTCTGCAATACAATAATCGTTATGTAAAATTGCATTTCATTATTGTTTTGAATACTACACCATTTATGCTATCATAAATTTAAAGAATGGTGTGGAATGTGAGGTGAGGAAATGGAAACTAAATTAAAAATGGTTTATTGGAAAGGTGAAAAATTTTGGGTGGGTAAGCTTCTCGAATACCCTGATATAATGACCCAAGGTAAGACCCTGAAAGAACTTGAGGAAAATATGAAAGAAGCTTACATGCTTATGACCATGGAAGATGTTCCGGAAGATCATAAAGTAAAAGAGCTCACCCTCGCAGTATGAAGAGAAAGGCCCTTATCAAACAAATCACTTCAGTTGGATGTGTTCTCCTGAGACATGGTCAGAGACACGATCTTTACTTAAATCCTAAAACGGGGAAGAAACAACCCGTGCCACGGCATAATGAAATAGACGAAAACCTCGCGCAACACATTATAAAGATATTGACATAACCAACTATTTCCAGCGGATCGCCAAAGACGTCGGTTTTACCGTTCCCTGAAGTCAAGCGTTAGGTGTCTTTGAATGAAAACTTTTAAGAGTTCGTTTGATTTTCTTTGTACGGTTGAGGTTATTTTTTGACTTCACCGATTGATGGTCTTGGAGTCGAACTTTTTTCTTATGGTCAGGGACAACTCTCTGGTCAGCCCTAACGCTTTTTCAGCTAAATTCTCCGAAACTGAGGCAAGACCGCAGCTTTGAGAAATAAGGGAGTTTTTCGTCAGGACCTCTTCTGGAATTCCTTCTTTGACTAAAAGTCCTATCTTCTCTTCCAAACTTTTTGTTAAACTCGAATTTGTCTCCCGTCTTAAGAACTCATCTTCCGAAGGAACGATTCCCCATCCCAATAGTCCCCCATCGCTGAGAAATCGTTTTAATTCAGAAGCATAAACAAGCATGTTGGAGAAGAATTGGTAAGCATCGAAGTGAATAACCTTGATCCCAGTTTGCATAATGATTGACCAATCAGTAGCCCCACAGATGTGAATCCCTGATAAACCCTGAAGGGAAGATATGGCTGCTCGAAGACATTCGATGATTTCTTCCTTTCCCAGGTTCATACTGATTGAACCATAACTGCTTAGAAGAGGTTCGTCAAAAAAAATCAGGGTTTCAGCTGCCGGGACCACCTGGCTCAGCATCCTTTCCTGCCATCTTGCCTTTAAGGCAATAGTCTTTAAAAGCATCTCCTTCAGATTAGGGTCATAGAGGATGGGGATCTTCTCCTCATCCGAAACACCTAACCCAAGGGTGATGGGGCCAGTGATTTGTCCCTTGACCAATAAGGGTCTCTTGTTCTTTAAAAGTCCCAATAGGGCATGGAATCCGGAAGCATATTCTTCCCCAATTTTAAAATGATCGAGATTCTCATCTGAAGAGATCTCATAGAACTTTTCCCATTCTGAGGCTGGGTTGAAAGGGGTATGGAAATAAATCCTTTCTGCATCCACGACGACCCCAGGCATTCCTTCAGTAAATTGAGCAAGCATTTCTTCTCGATATCCTCTGGATGGGAGCTGAGGCCAGTAGGGAGATTCAGGAAAGTATTTTAGGATGATTTCGCTCGCCTGATAAGAGTCTTGATAGGGTAGGGTTCCTATTCCTATGGGCAGAAAGAACGGATTAAAATTCATTATACTTTCACTCTTGTCCAAAGTGTTTACATGGAGATTGCCACGTTGCTATCGCTCCTTGCAATGACCGTTGTGTTTTGTTGTCATTAAGGATGTCATCGCAAGCGAAGCAAATCTCTTATGATAGACACTACTGTTAGACTCTGTATTTTTCTTTTAGTGTCTGTGAAAGCTCTGATAAAAAAGAGAAGGCCTTCTCCACAATTTTCTCTTCGATATTGGAAATTTTGGACCTTTCACTTGAGTCGATGCTGATATCTACCAAACAGCATCTGGCTGGGGCGATCAGTGCCTGCTCCGCAATCTGCTCCAGAGAGAGACCCGTATTCTTTGTAATGACTTCCCAATAGCCTGAAAGAATGGATTCCAATTTCTCTGGGGTTTGAATTTCCAGAGCCTTAAACTCGGTGGGAACAATACCCCAGGAAATAATTCCCCCTTTCTTAATAAAGTCTGCAACATTCTGTGTGTATTCTTTGGGCATGAATCCGATTTGAAAAGCGTCAAAAGAAAGGATCTCGACTCCCAATTCTAAGAGATAGGGTAAGTTTACCTCGGCACAGAGGTGCAGGCCCTTGGGTCCCTCTAATCCTTGAACAAAATTTGCGTAATCCTCCTTTGCCTGTTGGTCATTATATCCTGAGAGACCGCTGAAGACATATCCTAACCCTGGCTCATCCACCCAGACAAAGGCCGTGGCGTTTTTCTTCTTTAACTCCTGATATTGGAGGTTGACTTTCTTCTGAATAAAATCGAATAGAATGGTTTTTACTTCTTCGTTATAGATGATGGGCTTGAGGGTTTCATCCAAAACCTTGAAACCAAAACTGACCGGCCCGGTGATCTGGCCCCTGATCGCCCTGTATTCCTGGAGGTTCTTTGAGAGAAATCTGTTGAATACCTTGGAATATTCTTCAGTGAGGGCATAGGTCTCCGGAATCTCCGTCTTTGTAAAATAATCGTTTAGCTCTTCTTCAAATCTCACCGTATTAAAGGTAAGCCTGCCCTTTTCGAAGTCAATCGTGATGCCTGGGAAATTCTCTGAAGTCTGAATATACATGTCTTCATAAAGGCTCACATGGGGAAGTTGTGGCCAGAAAGGAATATCCAACCCCAGAGCAAGTTTTAGGGCCTGATCGACATCCTTGTGGGGCATAATGCCCATCGCTGTCGTACCGCATTTGGCTTGGAAGATCATGGGAGAACCTCAGGAGGAGGAACTTTTTGTTAGATTGATTAATTTCCAAATCAAGACTTCGGTAAGGACCACGACATCTTCGGTGGAAAGAAAATCCTTAATGTTTTGATCAAATAAGATGTTCCCTCCGGAAGGGACTTCCTCATCTCCTTGCCAAAGAATGATGACGATCCGGACAAAGGGGAAGGCATCGAAATAGACTGAGACATCCCCATGGGTTGCCTTTTTCCCACCCAATGTTTGGGCAACATCAAGCAGCCTCTCCGGTTGATGACCGAAACATTTTAGAATGGGTTCCAGCGTCCTTTTTTGAAATGCCGGACAGTAAAATTTTCCACCCTGCAGCTGTGTGTACGCGATCAGTTTATTTGTGAAAGGGGTCCCCGTTGCCTGTGACAGGTAGTGAAGGATCAGTATCTTATCTTTGATAGGAACATCCTCTTTTTTATCCTTGAGCGATATTTCCCCAGTAAAAATAGCCACTTGATACGGACGATCCATATATTGGATCAGGAGGCTTTTATCATCGATTCGAGAGGTCCCACTCTTGCGGCATATTTCTTCCATTTTCATGCTTGAAAGCTTTTTAAGGGCTAAATTGATAGCCAGTTCAAAGCTTTCTTTAGAGATGTCTTCATACGAGCACATAACCCGCCTCCCGTAATATATTTTTGACAGACGTCGAAGAAGGAGAATCTTCGGGGAGTTTAAATAAAGATTCGCCTTTTAAATTATGTTCCCTGACGAGAGGATCATAAGCAATCCTTCCCAGGTACTTTTCCCCCGTCTTAAGCAAATAGTCTTCAATCTCGTCGGTAAATCTGTAATTCCCAACCAGGTAAAAGTTTTTGCAGGTGATGTTGACCCCTTTCGTGACATATTTAATCCTTTCGATGTGTTTTGCAGATTTATCAGATGGGTCCAAGATCACAAAAAGATCTTCAATATCTGGGGTCACTTTACGGTTGAGATGTTCTAACCCTGCAGGGGAATCGACCAGGACCAATTCGTAATTTTTATTAATATTCCTAAGGGTATCCTTAATCATCTCATCAGGCAAACAGTAGCAACCCGGGGAGAACTTCGTCCCAAGGGTGATCAGATCAAATTTCTTGTCTCGATAGATGATTTCGCCCTGTTCCATCATACGTCTCAATAAATCTGGGGTATCGTCCCTTCCTTTACTGGCCTTTCCTTTTGCGATGATTTTGGAGAGTGCATCGGAGACGGAGCATTTGCTTTCTTTCTCCAGATCGACCCCAAGCATCTTCGCCAGGCTTTCATCCGGATCAAGATCAATCAGGAGAAGAGGGTTGGCATGAACGTATCTCGTAAATAACGTCGTAAATGTCGATTTCCCCGTTCCACCCCTCCCAGTAATAACATTGATTTTTCCCATTCTAAATCAACCCCGCTTTCTCAAGGATCTTTCTCACCGATCGACACGCAGGTGAATCTTCGGGGAGTTTGTTCAAGGGTTCTCCCTTTAAATTGTATTCCTCGACTTTTGGATCGTATTCGATCTTCCCTAAATAATTTTCACCCGCCTCTTTAAAATATTTCTCTGCCTCCTCATCGAACATATAATTGGCCAACACATAGAAGTGATCATACATCATCCCTACCTCTTTTAAAATGGCCTTCACCTTCTTGATATGGGTCAAGGACTTGTCAGAGGGATCGAGGACGACAAACAGGTCATCGATCTGCGAAACAATGTTACGGTTGAGATGTTCTAACCCCGCCGGGGAATCGATGACCACATTTTTATAATTCTTGGAAAGGTCGGAGATGGTTTTTCTCAATAGGTGATCGGGGTAACAATAGCATCCTTCCAGATCTTTCGTCCCGAGGGTAATGACGTCGAATCCTTTCCCTTCGTAGAGACAATCCCCCCACATGAATCCCTTGAATCGATCCTCCACCGGAGTGAGAGGGCTTCCTCCCTGTTGTCTTTCTTTAACGGCATCATAGAGGGCCTCCACAATCGTTCTCTTCCCTACTTTGGTTAAATCGATTCCAAGCATATCCGCAAGGCTCAGATCAGGGTCGAGATCGATGAATAAAGAGGGAGTGGGGAGGTATCGACTCATGAGAGCGACAAAGGTTGATTTTCCTGTTCCCCCTCTCCCTGTGGAGACGATCTTCTTCGACATTCTATCAACCTCCTTCGGCAGAATCCCCCTTCTCTATGGTTATGGGGGGAAGATTGCAAATGGGTGATATTTTTATTATAGCACAATATTGGGGAGGGCACACTTCAAGACACGTTCCGCATTTCGAACACTTCTCCTGGTTGATCACTTTAATCTCTCCTTTGCCCCCCTTGATCGCTTCGGTAGGACAGACCAGGATACAATGTTCACAAGCCCGATCACACTTTTCAGGAAGAATATAATAGGCGATCAGATCTTTGCATACCAGAGCAGGGCAACGTTTTTCGAGGATGTGAGCCCTGTATTCATCGGCAAAGTAACGGAGTGTCGTCAGGACGGGATTGGGAGCCGAACGCCCCAGACCACAAAGGGATCCCATCTTGATGTCCTCCGACAGTTGGCGGAGAAGCTCAAGGTCTTCCATTTTTGCTTTTCCGGTTGTGATATCGTCCAGGATACTTAAGAGTTGCAACGTGCCCATTCGGCACATAGTGCATTTGCCACAGGATTCTTTTGCAGTAAAGTCGAGAAAGAATCGTGCCGTATCCACAGCACAATCGTTCTCATCCATAAAAATCATACCGCCTGATCCCATCATCGAACCGGCCTCACGAAGGGAATCAAAATCGATAGGAATATCGAGCAGACTCTCAGGAATGCAGCCACCCGAAGGGCCACCAATCTGCACGGCCTTGAATTGTTTTTCATTCAGCATCCCGCCGGCGATATCGTAAACCACGCTTCTCAGTGTTGTCCCCATGGGTACTTCTGCAAGACCAGGTGATTGTATCTTCCCAGCAAGTGTGAAGACGGCGGTCCCTTTGCTTTTTTCTGTGCCTATCGAAGTGAATTCGTCTATTCCAGATCCAATAATGAAAGGAACATAGGCGAAGGTTTTGACATTATTAAGGAGGGTAGGGAGTCCCCATAAACCAGCTTCTGCAAGGCGAGGAGGTCTCAATCTCGGTTCACTTCTTCTTCCCTCCATGGCTGCGACCAATGCGGTGGCTTCACCAGAGACGAAGGCTCCGGCCCCTTCTGCAATCCCGATATGGAAGCAAAAACCACTCCCGAGAATATTTTCTCCTAAAATTCCTATTTCCTCTCCCTGTCTTAAGGCATTCCGAATACGGTCAATCGCTAATGGATACTCGGCCCGAACATAGATATAACCCTTCTGGGCCCCTACTGCATAGCCAGCGATGATCATGCCTTCGATGACCTCATGGGGATCGCTCTCTAAGATAATTCTGTCCATAAAAGCCCCGGGGTCACCTTCATCCGCATTACAAACAACATACTTAGGTGTGCCATTTGCATGATGGCATGACTCCCATTTGAGCCCCGTATGGAATCCGGCGCCTCCTCTTCCCCGGAGGCCAGATTTTTTAATCTCTTCAATGATCTGCTCAGGAGCCATCCTTAATGCCTTTTCCAATGACCCGTAACCCCCATTGGCGATGTAGTGATGAATATTTTCAGGATCGATATAACCACCACGACGCAAGATAATCCGGAGTTCATGTTCAAATCTCGGAAGTTCAGGGATATAAGGAACTTCCCTATCGTCTGTCTCGAAAGTTCCCAGGGCAAGTTCAAGACATGGATCATCACCCATGATATACCCTTCTACAAGACGGGGAACGAAATCCTGGGTAATGTTGTGATAGGCAATACGGAGGGATTCCGGTTTAGAGATAATGACCAAGGGTTCGGCATAACATAGACCGATGCACCCTACTGGAATGATTGGAACATCCAACCCTTGTCGGGAGCATTCATTTTTAAAAGCATCAATGACATCCAGGGCACCCGCTGCCCTGCCGCAGGTGGCAGCCCCGACCAGGATATGTGTTTCATTCCTTAAAGCTTCCCACTGGTCAACAGCTCTTTTTCTGATCTCTTCAAATATCAATCTTCTGGTTTGCTTTCCTGCCTATAAGGGATTAAAGATTCCTCTGCCTTAAAAGAGGACATCTTAGGATAGATTTTGTCTTTGATCACCATGACGGGGGCCAGCATGCAACAACCGATACAGGCAACCCTCTCAAGACTGAAATGACCATCGTCTGAGGTTTCCCCTACTTTGATTTTGAGCTCCCGTTCCAGGGCCTCCAGGACTAAACGACCGCCTGCCAGGTGGCAGGCGGTCCCCATGCAAACTTTAATATGATTTTTACCAAGAGGGGTCAATCGGAACTGATTAAAAAAAGTGGCGACCCCCCAAACATCCACGGGCCTTATCCCCAAGACCTCGGCCACCTTCTTCATCGCTTCTTTTGGAAGATACCCAAATTCTTTTTGAACCTCAAGCAAAATGGGGATTAAGCCCTTCCCGTGGTTTTTATGTTCTTCTAATATCGTGTGGAGTTCCTCGGCAGAGCGTTCTTCTCCTTTCTCATTCATTTCCTTAAACTTTTAGCATATTCTGGCAGGAAGGCTCCAATCCCTGCAGCCTCTCTCGGACCAATGATTATTTCCCAACCGGGCAGAGCATCCTCCAGCTCGCCTTTAATCCTTGCTACCCTTCCTGGGATGACGATTTTCTTGTTTTTGACTTTATTTTCAATTCCCGATTTTTTGACCATCGCTCCTACGGAGTCACCACTGAACTTGCCTGCTGCCCAACCGGTGAGAACACCCAGTCCCTCTGCATCCTTCACACAGAGGAAAGAGGAGACTTTTGTTGCCTCAATGGCTGAAGAAACGATGAAGTAAGTCAGGGCCCAGTTCGAAGTAATAAGAACAGGAGCATTCTCATCAGGCGTTCCTATTTCATAATATTTCTCCTCTACTGCCATTGGGAAGCGCGGGTCGGTATAGATGTTAAGACGTTGCACTAAGAGCGGGAGCAGGGAATACTGATCGAAATCAGAAAGGACGATGACGGCGGTAAATTTGTTTATAAAGACTGAGGCTGCAAGGACTTCCTTTAGACCATCCTTGGCTATGAAACAGGGAAAGGCGATCGTTGGATAACCAAGGGGTCTAAAGCCCTGTTTCAGGGCCGCCCTTCGAATAAAAGTCTGATCTCTTACTGCCTCCATGAGATTTTTAGAACCCGGATCTAATACGGCCTCATCGACTCCAGCTTCTTTCAATTTAGCTGTCAACGGAATCAGTTCTTCAATGCTTGCTCCCCGAACCCCCACAGGGGTTGGTTTTTCCTTAATTTTGGGGATGGCCTGATCGATATTCTCTTTGGTGATCGGATAGAGTAAGGGCTTTTTGTCAGCACAAAGATCGCGAGCAGCGAATAACACATTTAAATCCTCGGAGATGAGAATGATTCCGAGGTTCGAAGAGTCATTTACTTTTTTGACCAAGGCGAGGAATTTGTTCTTATCTCCAGATTCGAATTGAAGCGCGATCAGATCTGCCTTGAGCGTTAATCCGACCCATGAAAAGTTGAGCTCGTTGACCTTTTTTATCTTCTCGTTAACCTTGGCTTCGCTTTCTTTGTCTGAGATGAGAATGGCAATACCGGGTGGGTGAACGTAAGTCTTTTCATGCCGGTAGATGACCTCTTCATTACCAACCTGTACCTTATTATCCCCTGCTCCAATGGTGACCAGTTTGATCGCCGGCGCTAACAAATCCTCCAGCTTAGCCTTCACCTCTGGAGTGAGATAGATACATTTGTCGACGGTGGCTCCACCCGTGGCCAGTTTCATTGCAAAAGCAAAGCAGGTGGGGAAACCACAATCCTTGCATGGTTTTTTTCCGGGAAGCATCTTTACAATTTCAGATCCTGATATTGGCATTTTCCACCTCCTATTAAATTCAGTGGTGAGTGATATGTGGTAAGATTACTGATCACAGGTCACGGATCACTGTTTTTTATGCTGGAAGCTCCACTTCCCCCTTTAACCAGGGGTGTCCCGACTTCTCTAAAAATGCGGTCAATTCATCGGGGTTCTTAGCATCATCCTCTGTGGCAATCTTATCAAAGAGTCCTTTTGCCTCGAGGACTTCTTTAAACTTTTCCTTTATCTCTTTAGGCATCCAGACGATCCTCGCCAGGCCACCGTCTGCCTGAATGAACTTCTGTGATCTGATTTGTTCCAACCCCGTTCCAAGTCGACCTTCGATCTGCTTTCCTCCGGATGTCTCACCAGCCATACGTGAGAAGGTCGTTCCAATGACCGTCTCCCCTTTATACTCTCTGTTCACGATACCAAAGGCATCCACTTCAGGGATATAGAAGACAATGGCCTGGAAGCAGCCGCATGAGGTATGGGGATGCTCAAAGGCGCTATAAAGATAGACTCTATCATAGGTCCCCAAGGATTTCTCTGCTACGACTTTATTGACTCCTTCATATTCTCCCTTTGCGGGATCGATCAATTCCCCTTTTTCGATGGCGAAGATAGGCCCCTCGGGGTCGATTTTTGCTGCTGCTCGACCGTCAAACCAGTTAATGGCGCCACAATTAGCGATCCTGTTCGGAGAAATGATGGAGCAGTGAGTCGGAGCAAAACTCTGGCACAGCACACAGCCATAGAAGGCATCGACATCCTCATCCTTGAGCTGTCTCGCCCTTTCATCTCTGGCCTCATATCTCTTTAAAGCCTCTGGCAGAAGTTCCTCCACTTTTTTCGGGTCGGTGATGATGGTGGTCTGGATCTTCTCAATGATGGGCATCTCTGAAGTGAAGAGAAAATTGAAGATTTCCCCCAATTCTTTTAAAGA
This sequence comes from Syntrophaceae bacterium UBA2188, assembly GCA_002327985.1. GTDB lineage: Bacteria > Desulfobacterota > BSN033 > BSN033 > UBA1163 > UBA1163. The sequence continues at coordinate 27,396 of DCVM01000116.1, forward strand.
GGTAAACCCTTTTTTATAGGCATCCGTGCTCAACCTCACCCACATGTCTTGCCTTTGATTCATGTGATACCAGCCCTGAATAAAATTGAGGTACATATGAATTTTTCTTTCGATGATGGCCTCTGCATCTTTATCCAAATCAGCTCCGGCGACATCGATCAAAATGGCAATGGGATAAGTTCCCCCTTTATCCGTTTCTGGATTATAGGGTGTCAATTCATTGATGTCAGGGCCGATGATCTCAACCTTTTCGTTCTCTATCTCGTCGGGGCTCTTGACCGTGGCCAGTTCAAATTTCGTCGCTACCTTTGGTCCTCCAAATTCAATAAAAAGATTCTCCTTCCGAATGACTTCGCCTTCATATTGTGGTCCGATGTCAGCATGAAACTCCATATTTCCTCTCCTTTCTTAGGATGATTTATTCTTTCTTCAGATTTTCAACGATCCCCTCTAAGATATTCTTCCACTGCTCATCCTTTCGGATATTGGGAAGGGAGAAATCGGCATGGGGATAATAATACTTACACATGGTCATGGTCTTCAGGTGGGGAGCAAAATGCTTGAGAACAGAAAGCCCCTGTTCCCCAAGATCGGTTCTAAAACCGAAGAACAAAACAAGATCATGGTTTCCCTCCTTCCTCACCCCTTTCCACTCCGGATCCTTCAGGGCATTGATGATCTCAACGACGTCATAAACACTGTCAGGCTTTACCCCTAATTCCACCATCTTTGATTTAACGGTGGCGGTCGCGCAGGTGGGGATATTTTTCGCCTTCGCAATATCCAGAGCATATTCAATAAGTAATCTTCCTCCCAGGGTGATCTTCATCAGACGCGGACCAAGGACGAGGAGGGGGCGCTCTGCCTTTGCGATTTGCTTGGCATACTCCACTGGATCCTCTATTAACCTCGCTGTCCTCGTCCCCGTAAGAATATTGACTCTATGAAACGGTAGTGAAGGTGCTAATTGGCTCATGTTTTCTTCCTCCTTCTTAGTGTATGACCGAATCCAGCGGAACCTTTGTTGGATAAGTTCCAATCAGGGTGGGAAGTCCGACCGGCTCTTTTGGTTTCCATCCGATTTGGGTTAGATAAGCCTTGACCTCCTTTTTGTAAACGAGTGGAATGTCAGCATCTCTTCTCACATAGAGGGGGAGGTCTTCCGGGAGACCGCCTCCCATATATTTCTTATAAAGGGAGATATAGTGATTCAGTTTGATACCCCTTCCTTGAGGCGTATCATTCTTTCGGATGCACAGTTTCGGGATCATCACCATGGCCTTCTCTTTTGTCTCACAGACATAGGCCAGGTGCTCGGGTGAAGGTTCATTGGTTTCTACAATCTGTCTCTTTCTCGCATCCATGACCTTCCATTCATTCTCCTCCTTCCTCGAGAGGTAGAGCCTTCGATATTTAGAAGAGTGGGGACCGAGGATAACCGGAACTCCCAATCGGTTAAAGCCTGTAGCAATGGAGGCTGCTTTTTGAGAATACGCTCCCCAGGCGATGCCCACCGCACCGACTCGGTTGAGGACATAGTCCGCCATGACTTCATAGTTGGCTCTCAAAGGCAAGGCCGCAAAGATATTGGCGATCTTGATGGCTGCTCCAGAGATGTGGGCATTGGCCACACAGGAACCGATATTTACCACACATCCAGCATCGAAATCACCAGGATACTTCTCGTATACTGTCTTCCCATCCGCATCCTTCCACATGCCAGCCACCATGGCAGAACAACCGGTGAGAACCACGATGTATTTTCTTCTGGCAAATTCGTCCACGATTTCGGCAATGTCCCTGATATCAGGGAAGTTGGAACAACCTACTATTGCAACGACACCAGGAATCGTACCTAAAGTGATTGGTGCCCCCACTGTCCTTATCTCAGTATCCATGACCGGACCGCGACCAGTCCTCATCTTCCATGTTTCTTTACTTGCACCTACCTGCATGATTTTGAAGATGGGAAGATTTCGAGGACATTCCTCCTCGCATTTGCCACAGCCCACACATAAATTGAATATTTCCTTGATCACATCGAAATTGCCTTTCGCTACTTCACTGATTCCCTTTCCGATATCGAATAAGTTAGGACATACCTGCTCGCACATGCCACAGAGACTGCATCTTTTGGCCAGCTCCATAGCCTCCTGCTCTGTGATCCATTCCTTCCTTCTCTGGGGGGCAATGGTCATGGCTACCTTCACAGCCACTTCTGCTGCCTTTTTTGGATCAAGGATGGCAAAATGCTTTTTCTCCTCTACCATCTTCTTCACAACCTCGTCTGCATTTTGCTCTGTGGCATCCTCTAATCCATACATCGCCTTGTCCAAGGCAGCAATCATGGCAGAACCAGCTTTCGTTGCCTCTTGTGGCATATCGGTACGGATGCATTGTTCATCTGTCATGATGACATCAGCGATGCCGCTTCTTATGAAGAAGAGCTGGCGGGAGAAGGGGCCGACTACCTTGGCCCTTGCAGAGTACCTCGTAGTCTCTATGGCAGTGCAGCATACCCCGCACAATTCAACCTTATCATAAAGGTTATTCTCTTGCAGGTAGTCCACAACGACCGTTGAGGTGGCAGGGTTATGCCCGACAAAAAGGATTACGGGTTTCGTCTTGTCCACTGAAGCCCATCCCAGGTCAACCAGAGGTGTATCCGCAACGGAGGTAGGATAATTAAATCCCACAATCTGTGCAATGTCTGCCACTTCCATTCCTACGTGGTCAAGCATGCCGGCATGCAAGGACTTTGACTCATAATCCAGGCAGCTTCCCTCCTGACCCATATGGGTGGAATCAAGAAGGTGGGCAATCTCTTTATAAACATATTCAATTGCTATCTTCAGATCACCCAGCGTCTCAGGTTTTAACCCGAGAACCGTTCTTATATTTGGTGCTTCGAGATCAACGGATGTGCCTAAGTTGATCTTTTTATCCGGTCCATGCTTCTCAATTAGGACATCCAGAATATGTCCGGCATGAGAGGCATGGGCTGAACATCCCATGAGGCAGGCCAAAAGAACAAACCTTGCCTGTTGAGTCCCAATATCGATTCCACATGCGCCTCTCCGGTCCTCTGTGAGATCACATTTGCCGTATGTGCAGAAGCAGCACAGGTCACAGAACGGTGCATAAAAGGGTTTGTAAGTCTGGAGCAGTTTCATATCCCAGCTTCTGAGATCAGGGATCTCAGGCATGGGCGTATGCCCGATTGGCTCCCAGGGGATCTCCGCCTTGATCTTCTCATGAATCTCCTTTAACTTTTTTGTTATCTCTTTTAATTCCGCCATTTGGCATTACCTCCCTATTGTTTCTTTAATTGATTTGAGTGTTTCAGGATGTCTCAAGACCAGGATATTCGCTCCAGCCAGGTAAAGGGATAAAGCGGTCATTCCCTCCCAGAGCAATCCCTGTGTCTTATTTTCCTTAGCCTGTTTCGTTTTCCAGCATTCAGCACCGAGATTGGCAATGATGGGCATCATGGTCATGCTATCCTTGGTGATCACGCCGATCTGTTTTACCCGTTCTATCAGAGAGAAGCTATATTCAATCCCATAGCCTAATGCTGATGATAAGGGATCGATGATGACCCTCTCCGGGGGTAAGAATTTGCATAGCTTCACATTCAATTCCTTGAGAAGGTTAATGTCAATGGGGCTCTGGGCAATGGCCACGTGCCCATTGTCCAATACCGCCTTACCCACCGCCTCAAAATTTTCTTTCTGTACCGGCCCGATCAGAAGATTTTCCCCAGCGCAAACCTGAGCCACCTTGGGAAGAACCTCTGCATCCTTTTTTTCGTCCCCTGACCCATAAACGATCAAGGGCTTTTTAATCTCCGCCAGCATCCGCTTCACCAATTGAGCAGCCATCTCAGCAGAGGTATCCTTCTCGGCAGGATCTGTGCTGACGAGCGTGAGGCAGATGGCATCGACCCCGAACCCTTCGCATTTTTTTGCCCATTTGATCGGGTCGGAAATGACATCTCCGAAGGGTTCGATCAGATGTGGCGTTTTTTCAGCCGGTTCCATATCGAGCACTTCTAAGGCAAATCTTGGCGGATTGGGTAATGAGCCCTCGTCGAAGAAATGAAAGGGAAGAATATTCTCTCCCCCAACCTTCATGGCCTTCTCTCCCTTTCCAATGGTTACTTCTCTTACCATTCCCTTGTAAGCTTCTTTAGGTGCCTTATATTCCATTTCTCACCTCCTGCTAAAATTATCAAACAAAAAAAGTAAATTTCAATATTGACAAATAATATTTTTTTAATTATCAACTTTCCAGCCATGCATCGGAATAGAGCGATTGCGCCATCAGAACCCTGGCTGTCTTCACATACGCCACCTCTTTTTGAGATAATGGGGCAAGATCAATTTCCTCTCCCTCCATGGTTCTGTAGATGAGGCTGGCGATGGCAGGGAGCTCTCCTTTCATAAAGGCCATCAATTCTTCATCGAGCGGATCGGCAATCGCTGAGTAGAGCCCATTCTTTTCAAGCATCACCAGATAAGTTCGGTTCAGGATCGGCCTTAAATGAGCAGGGACGCCATTGGATATATTAGAGAGTCCAACGGTTGATTTGACACCCGGAAGAACATCCTGAAGGATCTTGATAAATTCCAGATTTCCCACAGCGATATTCTGACCTTCCCCCGCCGTGCTCACAGGGAGAATGATGGGATCCACCCAGATGTCTTCATTGGGTATCCCTAATTCATTGGCATAGGAAACCGTATCCATGATACTCTCTATCTTCGATTCAACCTCAGGGGGCATTCCTTTGTCGGTCATAACCGAAATCACCACACCGCAGTTATATTTTTTGGCCAAGGGGAGCATTTGCGCTTTGGAGTCGGTTTTACCTGAGGCAGAATTGATAAGGGCCCTCTTTTTACAATATTTCAATCCCGCCTCCATCGCAATAGGGTTCATGGTATCGATGGATAAAGGGAGATCAGTGACTTCCTGGACATTGGTGACCAACCATTTCATGGTCTCCTCAGTATCTTTCTTCATCGGTCCCACATTGATGTCGATGTAATGCGCTCCTGACTGGGTTTGTTCCTTTGTAAGACCCTGGATTACTTTTACATTCCTTTCTCTAATCGCCACCGATACATCTTTAGCAATGACATGGATATTTTCGCCTATGATTATCATGATTCATCCTCCTATTTCATTTATTCTACTTTCACTGTCCCGTTTGTTTCTTGCCACAAAGGAACCTACGGGACAGATCTCCGCTAATTCAATCCGTTCTCCGCATTCCGACAATCCGACCGGCTTATTGTCAAAGGTGGTGACCCATCTTTGAAAACCACGGTAAGCGAAACCGATCTCACTGATACCGATCTGTTTCTGGCAATACCAGACGCATTTCCCGCACTGAACGCATTTATTCGGATCATAAATCAACACGGGGCTTGTCTCATCGATGGGCAGATCTCTTAAAAATTTCTTGAATCTTTTTGTTTTCAGCTTGACCCCAAGGTGCTTGGCAATCTTTTGCAGCTCACAGGAACCACTCTTCATGCAATGGGCGCAATCAACGGGGTGGTTACTCAAGATGAGCTCAAAGGCTGTCCGGGCAATTCTTAGAGAGGTTTCTCCTTTGGTATGGACCACCATTCCCTCTTTCACTTTTGTCGTACAGGCGGTCACAGGCCAGTCATTCCCCTCAACTTCAACATAGCATAGCCGGCAGGCTCCGTAGGGTTCTGCCATCTCTCTCGCCATGCAGAGATTTGGAATGTAAATCCCATGATCCAGAGCCACCCATAACAACGTCTCATCTTCGAAACATTCTATCTTTTTTCCGTCGATGGATATTTGGATCGGTTTCATAGGGTAAAGAAAAAGGTCTTAGGTTTAAGGGTTAGGGTAAAGATGCCAGTTTCGTCAATAGGTAACGTCTAATGTCTTAAGACCGTGGCCCTCACCTTTTGACATGAGCCCACACGGGCCTCCTAACCTTTGCCTATTGACCATCATTGTTTAACTGATTCCGGCATGCACCTTGGCAGCCTTTACCGTATTCATCATCAACATGGTGATGGTCATCGGTCCCACCCCACCAGGAACAGGGGTGATGGCGCTGGCCTTTTCCTTAACGCTATCAAAATCAACATCCCCGGCCAGCTTTGCCTTCCCTTCAGGAGTCATCCCAATTCGATTGACACCCACATCAATGACTACGGCTCCTTCCTTGACCATATCCCCTGTGATGGCTTTGGGTTTCCCTGCCGCTACAATGAGGATATCCGCTCTCTTCGTATGGAAGGTCATGTCTTTTGTGCCGGTGTGGCAGATGGTCACGGTGGCATTGGCCCCTTTCTGCTTTTGAAGGAGGATGTTGGCAATGGGTTTTCCCACGATGTTTGATCTTCCTACGACAACCACCTCCGCACCATCAATCTTTGCACCCGTTCGTATAATAAGCTGCTGGATACCAGCAGGGGTGCAGGGTAAATAATCGGCTTCACCGATCATCAATTTCCCAACGTTGACAGGGTGAAACCCATCGACATCCTTTTTCGGATCAATGGCATATAGGACTTTGGTTTCGTTGATGTGCTTAGGGAGTGGCAATTGAACCAGAATGCCGTGGATCTTAGGATCTTTATTATATTTATCAATTAATTTTAGCAATTCCTCTTCCGTTATGGTTGCGAGCTGGTTGTCCTGAATCGAGTAAAACCCCAATTCTTTAGAAGTCTTCTGTTTTGCTGTGACATAACTGACCGAAGCGGGATTCTCTCCCACCAGAATGGTCACCAGGCCAGGGATAACCTTATCTTTTATTCGGGCCACTTCCTGTTTCAATTCCTCTCGGATTTGTTGAGCGACCTCATTTCCATTAATCAGTTTTGCCGTCATCTTTTTTCTCCCCTCCTTTCTTTAATTAAGAATTCCCAATTTCGAACCTTATGAATTTGTAATTAAGTTGTCATTCCCGTGGAAACGGGAATCCAGGGAAATTTTAATTACATCACAAGACTGAATCTCTGCTACAGTTTATCTTTCCCATCTATAAATGAGAATCCCCACCCCCTTCATTCTTCTCCCTCGAGGGTTAGAAATAGGGAGTGGGGATTTAAAATGACTTAGAACAATCCCGTCACTTTACCAGTATTCACATCAACATCAACCCTTCTATACGCAGGGTCAGAACCGGTTCCAGGCATCAGGCTGATGGCTCCGGTCATCGGGCAGAGGAATCCCGCACCACCGAAAATGAGGACATCCCGAACCGGAAGGATCCACCCCTTGGGCACTCCCTTTTTCGTTGGGTCATGCGTCAGACTCAGGTGGGTCTTAACCATCATGGTATTAAAGTTCTTCAATGCAGGATCAGCCTCAAACCGCTTAGCTTTGGCTTCGGCGTCAGGAGTCCAGGAGACACCATCTGCACCGTAGACCTCTTTGGCAACCATTTCCACGCGTTGTCGAAGTGGCATTTCAAGAGGATAGAGGAATTTGAAATTAGGTTTTTCTTTACAGGCATCCATAACCACATCGGCCAGTTCAAGGGCTCCATCTCCACCCTTGAGCCAATGCTCAGAAAGGGCAACTCTGGCACCCGCCTGCTCTGCAATCTTGCGTACCATCGCAATTTCATCCTTGGTATCGGTATGGAAGGCATTGATGCAAACGACCGGGTTGATTCCTGATTTCCGGATTACCCCGATGAGGTGGGTCATATTGGCGAGCCCCTTTTCAAGGAGAGGCAGGTTCTCCTTTGTGTATTCATCTGGAATGGGTCGTCCGGGAGCGACAGTAGGACCACCACCATGCATCTTTGATGCCCTGATTGTGGTCGTAAGAACGGAAACATGAGGGGTGAGACCACTCAATCGGCACTTCACATTCCAGAACTTCTCAAAACCAATGTCCGCAGCGAACCCGCTCTCTGTAACATGGTAATCGAACATCTTTAATCCAATGCGGTCACCAATAATAGAGGACTGCCCCACAGCAATGTTAGCAAACGGACCCGCATGGACCAGGCAGGGCTGATATTCTGTGGTCATCATCAATGTGGGATTAATCGTATTTCTCATCCATGCAGTCATTGCGCCTGCTACTTCAAGGTCTGTGGTGGTGACAGGTTTCCCTTTCTTGTCATAGGCAACCACAATTTTTCCCAGCCTCTCGCGGAGGTCTTTCAGATCGCGAACAATGGAGAGAATGGCCATGAGCTCAGAGCTCACAGCAATCCCGAATTTGGAGGCCATCGTAAAGCCATCCATTTTCCCTCCGAGACCGATTACGATATTTCGCAAAGCCTGGGCACAAAAATCCATGATCCAGCCCATCTCAATATTGGTAGAATCAATATCGAGCCTCTTGAGTTTACGCTTGGCCAGTTCGGCATCGTCATAGTTTCGCTCATGCTGCATCCTGGAGGTCAAAGCGACCATGGCCAGGTTGTGGGCGTTCATAATATCATTGATGTCCCCTGTAAGACCGAGAGAGAATTCAGTCATCGGAATGAGAAGGGCTTTTCCACCACCGGCTGCAGTTCCCTTCACATTCATGGTTGGGCCGCCTGAAGGTTGACGAATGCAACCACCGGCATTTATTCCCCTTTTTCCCATTCCCTGCATCAAACCCATTGATGTCGTTGTTTTTCCTTCTCCCAGAGGAGTAGGAGTGATGGCCGTAACTTCGATGTATTTTCCGTCCGGCCTATCTTTCAGACGGTCAATCACTTTCATGAAATCCAACCTGCAAAGCTTTCCCATTGGGATGATTTCGTCTTTTTTAAGGCCCAATTTGTCCTGCCACTCTTCAACAGTGGGCATGGTTTCTTCAGCTATTTCAGCAACCTGCCAATCCAGAAGCTTTCTTGGATCTGCATCATTATACTTTTTTGAAATATTAAATCCCATATTTCTTACTCCCCCTTTCTTTTTTATTTTATTTGGTTTTACTTTCTTTTCAAAAAAACATCTAATTATTTAAATATAAAGAAGTTTTTAATATTCAGATTCAGAATCCCCCCTTTCTTTTGGGAATATTCCGGAAGAGGTAATTTTCAGATCCTGTTAAAGTCGGATTTTTAATAAATTTTCCCTATGTGATAACAGTCACAATGTCGATTTGGATACTAAAATAATAGGGTTTTTTTGTCAAGGAAAATTTTTATAATTCGACGGAATATTAATATATAATAAAACTAATTGAAATCACTACACATTTTACCAAGCTTCATTCGTTGTAAATACTTGAATTAATGGATACTGGATACAAGATGAAATGTCATTAAGAGAAATGTGAAAAAAGGTGTTAAGTGTTTGAGATCTAATAAAATGTTGACTTAAATATTTTTTTGAATAATAATGGTATCAATATAATCTGGATAATCTGGGCGATGAAGTTCGCCATTAAATGCTCCCCCTCTTATCGGGGGCTGATAACTTCTACTGGTTTTTCTGGTAGAAGTTTTTTAGTTTTGGGAAGAGAGGAGGTGAGGTGATGAAGACAAGGAAAGAATTTCTTGAGGCTGTGATGAAAATGGCAAATTTTAAAGATTTAAAACAGGCTGATGATGCAGCACGGGCGGTGATTTCGCTTACAAAGCGAATCATCGGGGAAGAGCTGTCCCAAAAGATTGCGGAAGGTTCACCCCCTGATCTTCGTTTTGGGTGGGAATCTATCAGGGCTGCACAAATGGATGATTACGAGCGTGATGAGCGTTTATTTGAAACTGGGGAGGTCGAAGAAGAAAGAGCATAAGAAGCATAAGGGTTAGCACAAAGATTGATTCATCGAGGCGATGAGGTTCGTCTTTAACCGTCCTTATTATCGGCATAGGACTGATAACTTCTACTGGGTCACCGGTAGAAGTTTTTTTATAAAAATATGCCAGAATACCCCTCAGCTCTGCTGGGGGGATGAATGGCCTCCCTCTCCCCTGGGGGGAGAGGGTTAGGGTGAGGGGGAAATGATCTTATCATCACCCCCACCTTAATCCTCCCCCATCAAGGGGGAGGAAAGTTTTTTAGAGAATTTGATGCCCCGCAGCTTGCTGCGGGGTAGTTCACTTTGGAAATGAGATGGATTAAAGAAAATGAACTGGGGACTTCACCAATTATTAAAAGAAGAAATTGGATCATTGAGCCGTTTGCCTGAACTGTCAAAGGTCATCCACTACCTGAAGGAACGGGAAAAAGAGGGGGGAGGGTTCAGTTTTGCCCCTGAACTCTACCCTGATATTGAAGATACTTATTACTCGATTCGCACCTTCCAAATGTTAAGGGTGGAGGTAAATCGAGACAAGACAGTGAACTACCTTAAGAGTATCAATTGGGGGGATGTGGGTTTTCCGAGGGCAATCTATATGCTTGTCTATCTTCATCTCTTTTTGAATATTGATTTTCCTCCCCCATTGACTCTTCTTCTCCAAAGGGATTGGACAAGATTTCAAGCTCTTGACGCCCAGTACTTTTCCGATGAGGTTCAGAAACTTCGTAACGAACCTTTACATTCCTTACACTCTTTATCTTATTTTCAGTTTCATCTGAAAGATAATTTGCAAACCCTCAGAAAGAAGGTTTCAATCCTATTGAATCACGGCATAGACTTCAATCAGCAAGAAATCATAATATGGGTCCAATTGTGTCAGAATGGGGATGGAGGATTCGGGTTTTATCCTGAGACCACTTCTTACATGGAAAACACTTATTGCGCCCTTGAAATTTTATCGAAGCTTAACTCTTATCCCACGCAGCTTGATCTCTGTCGGAAATATATTCTTGGATGTCAGACCAAGAGTGGGGGGTTCGGTAGAGCTCCTTCGAGTTTTCCATTTATTGAGAGTACCTTCCATGCGGTTATGGGACTGTTCTTTTTGGAAAAAATGGAGTCAAAAGGCCAATGAATAAAAAGGGGATTTCGAAAGCAATGGCCCTCAAATTTGTTATTCTTCTAGGGGTAGTCAGCCTCTTTGCGGATATGACTTATGAAGGGGCTCGTAGCATTGCTGGGCCCTTCCTGGCCCTCCTCGGAGCAAGTGGAACGGTAGTGGGGATCGTTGCAGGATTTGGGGAATTGATCGGATACGCCCTGCGCCTTGTTTCTGGGTATATCAGTGACCGGACAGGGAAGTACTGGACCATTACGATCGTTGGATATTTCGTCAACTTGCTGGCTGTTCCACTTTTGGCCTTGGTGGGGCGATGGGAGATGGCCGCCCTTCTCATGATTGCAGAAAGAATGGGAAAAGCGATTCGCAACCCCTCGCGTGACACCATGCTTTCGCATGCCACTAAGAGCATAGGACGTGGTTGGGGTTTCGGTTTACATGAGGCGATGGATCAGATCGGGGCAATCCTGGGTCCGCTGATCGTTGCCGGAGTCCTCTATTTTAATGGAGGATATCGGATAAGCTTCGCTATTCTGCTTATCCCGGCTCTCTTGGCGTTAACCGTGCTTCTTGTGGCACGAGCGCTCTATCCTCGTCCCCGCGATTTGGAGGTTGCTTCTATTGGATTAAAAACAGGAGGATTTTCACGCATCTTCTGGCTCTATCTTGCTGCGGTTTCTTTGATCGCAGCGGGCTACGTGGACTTTCCTCTGATTTCCTATCATTTTGAGAAACTATCTGTGGTCCCAAAAGTTTGGGTTCCAGTTTTCTATGCAGTGGCTATGGGAGTTGATGCCCTTTCAGCTCTCATCTTCGGTCGTCTTTTTGACCGGGTTGGTCTTTCTATTCTGATTGTCGTATCCCTGCTCTCTTCCCTGTTTGCCCCTCTCGTTTTCCTGGGAGGATTTAATTTAGCTCTTATTGGGATGGCTCTTTGGGGAGTGGGTATGGGAGCACAAGAATCAATTATGAGGGCCGCCATTGCGGATATGGTCCCGATGAACAAGCGAGGGACAGGCTACGGGATTTTTAACGCAGGCTTTGGGTTATTCTGGTTTTTAGGGAGTGCGTTAATGGGAGTCCTTTATGATGTTTCGATCCCGTCTCTCATTATATTCTCGGTCGTGATGCAACTTGGGTCTATTCCCTTCTTTATTTCAATCAGAAAAAAGCTAAGATGATTTTTACCTTTCTTGCGGAGAGTTAATGCTTAACCCGAATTAAAATCTATGATGAGGGAAGTGCACTTACCGCACGAAAGCCTTGCGGCCAGCATAGATGGCCCTATCTCCAAGTTCTTCTTCGATCCGCAACAGTTGATTATATTTCTCGACCCTCTCTCCGCGGCAGGGCGCTCCTGTTTTGAGGTGGCCAGTGCCCATCGCCACGGTGAAGTCAGCAATGAAGCTGTCCACTGTCTCACCGCTTCGGTGAGAAATCATGGCACCCCATTCGGCTTTTTTAGCCATTTGAATCGCAGCAATGGTTTCAGTCACCGTTCCAATCTGATTAAGCTTGATCAGCACCGCATTAGCAACGTTTTCAGCAATGCCGCGTTCAATGCGCTTCACATTGGTCACAAAAAGATCGTCACCAACAAGTTCAATCTTGTGGCCAAGGGTTCGATTGAGCCCTTTCCATCCGTCCCAGTCATCCTCGGACAACCCATCCTCTAAAACAATGATAGGATACTTATTAATCCATTCAGCGTACATTTCAATCATTTCAGTCGAGGTCACCTTCCGGTCCTCCGTCCGAAGGTGATAGTATCCGTCCTTATAGAAACTACTGGAAGCCGGGTCAAGCGCAAGAGCGATTTGCTCGCCAGGGCGATAGCCAGCGTTCTTGATGGCTTTAACAATCAATTCTACCGCATCTGAATTCTTTTTCAGCGCTGGGGAGAAACCGCCCTCGTCGCCAACGCCTGTCGAGTAGCCAGCTTCCTTTAGAACCTTTTTTAGGGTATGATAAATTTCGGTACCCCAACGTAACGCCTCTCGGAAGGTGGGGGCCCCAACAGGAGCGATCATGAACTCTTGCAAATCAGTCCCTTGCCAGTTGGCATGGACGCCACCATTGAGGATGTTGAACATGGGCACAGGTAAAATCTTGGCTTCCATGCCTCCCAGATAGCGGTAGAGAGACAGCTTGACTGAACTTGCTGCAGCGCGGGCAATGGCCAGACTCACCCCTAAAATTGAATTGGCCCCCATTTTGCTTTTGTTTGAGGTGCCGTCTAAATCGATCATGGCTTGATCTACTCTTGATTGATCCAGTGCATCCATGCCAATCAAAGCTTGGGAGATTTCCTTGTTGATGTGGTCCACTGCCCGCAGGACCCCTTTTCCGTTATAGCGGCTTTTATCTTCATCACGCAGTTCGAGGGCTTCGTGGATACCCGTCGAAGCTCCCGAAGGGACTGCTGCACGTCCCCTTTCTCCGCTCTCAAGCTGAACTTCAACCTCAATGGTTGGGTTCCCTCGTGAGTCAAGGATCTCTCTCGCAAAAACTGCTTTAATCATGCTTGCCATTTTTTCACCTCCGAACTTTCTTCCTCTTACATTTTTCTAATTTTCTATGGATATTATCCATGATAAATAAGTTTATTTCATAAAGCAATGCTTTATTAAACTAACCGGCGATCACTTTTAAAAACAGATGGACAGAAGGATTTCTATTAAAAAATGGAGTGGGTTGAAAATCAATTAATGAAATATTATAAATAAATGTTAAGATATTAATATTAATGACGGAGCCCAAAAAGAGGGATTAAAATAAGACCAAAGGAGGTAGAATCATGAGGACAAAATATTTCTTGGTGATTCTTTTGGTGTTCGGTGTGACTTTAGGAACCAGCGTCCTGGTCATGGCAGCGGATGTCAATCTCAAGGATTACAATGCGGTGGTCGTTCAAGACCTCGAAGTCCCTTCTGGTTCTCCTGCTCCTGAGTCAGCAGGAATGCAAATGGCTGAGAAGGCGGTTTACCAGCTCAAAAGGTATAGCGAAAAATATAATCTATTTGAGATGATCGTTAAAGAAGGTGGAAAAGCAAGTAAAGAGATCCCTTCCGGAAAAAAAGCACTCATCATAAAAGGGGAAGTCAAAGAGTATACGCATCCCACAGTGGGGAGGCGGATTGGACGGTCTTTTATACCAGGGGGTGAATATACTGGCACCGCTACTTTTGCCGCCCGCTATAAGTTCATTGATAAGGAAAGCGGCAATGTTATCCATGAGATTGATCTGAGAACTTCGTCTACGGGTTCGAATGATACAGTGGATTATGCCATGGATCGTAATGGGGAGGCCTTGGCCAAGACGATTACAAAATTAAAAGGAAAATAACCTTTTTGATAGAAAGGGATTGAAGGACGGATTCGAACCCTTTAGAAATACCCGGTTAACCAACGAGAGGGAGGATCCACGGGCAAGCCCGTGGATCCCAATGCTTGATACACATCTTCCGCTCCCTTAGCAGCAGCAAACCCCACTGCAGCAAAGATCATAGCAGGAAGATTCATACCAACAACAATCATATAATGCAGGCGTTATTTTTAATTTTTTCACCTTTTCTTTTTTAGAATTTTTATTCATCATAAACACCTCCCATCTTACTTAAATTTAATAACGAAATTTCAAAATTCAAGGTGGGGCTTGGACGCAAACCAATACGTATTAAAGGACAGGTTTGTCCCTTCGATTTTATTGACACCCCGTCCCTCAATTTGATACACTCCTATTGAAACGAAAGCCCTATATTATCAAGTTCTGATTTAGACGGATGGTGGAATGATCGTCTATAAAGTTTTTTATAAAAATTATGAGTTCAAGAAAGGCGATCTCATGGGCATGTTGATAGAGAGGAGGAAAGATTTGAGGGGAATGACGCGGATTGGATCCGCAATGAGATGGGCCTATTTGACTTTTGGTCACAGTGTAAAAGATAAAAAGGAAATATTTGTAGTTCCAAGTGAGTTCAATTTAAAAATGGATTCAAAGTGGCTTATGGAAAAGGGGGTCTTCACAACAGAGGAGTTACTTGGAATAGCGAAACTGATGGGAAAAGATATGCGATGAATGAAAGGATATTGGAGCCCACGGATGGATTTGACCGGTTAATTCCCCCGAAGTCCTGCCTTTAAGGCAGGAGCAAGGGGAATAATATAAAAGAGATTTCATCTCCGGGAAGCTCAATAGCTTCACCGCCATCCCGCTGATTACAAAAAGGCAAAGTAACCCCTTTATTTTCAAAAACTTATCAAAAAGACTAATGAAACTTGTAATATCAATTTACCTCTTTAACCCTATTTTTTCAATTAAAAGTGGGAAAATAGTGGGAAGGAATGCGGGGGGATAGCGGTTTTGAAATCACGCTCCGCTAAGGGAATCTATTCCTTTTCAACACACACAAGGGAGGTGAAATAAGACTTGGAGCAAGAGTTTCTAACCCCTAAAGAAGTTAGTCGCCTTTTTAAAATACACCCTTTAACCCCTTATAAATGGGTTAAAAGGAATGCCATCCCATTTTTCAGGATTGGTGAGAAGTGTCTTAGGTTCAGAAAATCTGATATTGAGTTATTCATAGGGGAAGGGCGGGAAAAAGAATTACGTTATCGGAAGAAAAGGATTTTTTGGTAAAAGCCTTTTTAACACTAAATAATATTTTTAATCTTTGGTATCGGTGAGCTTGGGATGTTTAAAAAGGTTGACAAAATTGATATATTCCAGTCTCACACAAGGGTAAAATTTTTAACTGAAGTTGTGGGTTGCGTTTAACACAAATCTTGCGCTGGAACGATTCTAAGGTTCAACGATTACGGCTGGAAATCAAGCATCCCGATTCAATAGATGCGAATCATATCGAAGCATTTTGTGCTGTCTGAAAACAGAGGATAGATAGCAGCAATTCACGCCCCCGGACCGATCCTTTTGTTAGATCCAGGACCAGTAATCGCGGTGACCACAATTTGAACTGCCAGAAAGCCCTTAAGTAAGCTGGCTGAGAAGTGCAAGTCGTTGCTCAATGATGATATCTTGATCTGAGGACACTCGGTGGAAATCATGGATTCCATATTAATATAGAAATCAAATTCTCACTTCTTTGAAGTGTCGGAAACAGAAGGGTCATAACAGATATTGAAATCAGCGTAGCTCTAAACAAAAGGGTCTGGACAGCCCCTGAAGTTCACCGGATGATGAGAGGAAAGTAAAAACCTTTCTGTGAATCAATCTGAGCTATGAGAGTGCCATCGTGCCAGATGGACGGCATGCGTTCTCAAATAAGCTCCATCTTTGTAAAATTGGTTATAGAATTCCAGATCCAAATGATGCGCCTGGAGGTACATGATCAGGAATATGGAAGGTACCGTGCCAGGGAATTTTCCGAACGTATCATAAACATACTGGGCCTGTAAGGCGATGCACTGCCTAAACCGTTCATCGTGGATCTGAGCAGCCGAGCGCACTTTACGACTATCTTTCCATGGGCCAGGTGTGTCTAGATGAAAAGGTCCTCCGGGACCGAACTTGCGCTCGCACACCGCTTCCACGGCATCTCGCATGTCTGAATAGTGAGGTGGGCAGTAACCCTCCATAACTCCCTCAAGACCGGTAGGATTTGGGTAAGGCCAGCGCTTGTCCTGGTCATACCGAAATCCTAACCCTGGTACTTCAGGATTGCCGCTCGCACCCAGCATGGCGAAGGGGTCAATCCCATTAAACATCCACCCTCCTAAGCCCATGGCTTGGAGCATCAGCGTTCCAGCGTAGCAGCTTGTTCCGAGTTCAACGGTAAGTTCAGAAAGTGACCACTGCTCAACAAACGTGACGGGCCAGACGTTTTCCACATCAACTATGTCCTTGAACTGCTCGATACCTAGGATAGCGCGTTTATTAATATCGTCAAAGAGCACTAAGCCATTTTGAAGCATATAACACAGGTTTAGCAACACGTGCTGCGCAAGATCCCCTACAGGGATTACAAGTAGTGTCGAGGGCTTGTTGAACACCCATGTGTTGTGTGCTTCAGTGAATGGGATCTCAGAAGGAATCCTAAGACGTCTATCCTGAAGCTTACGTACCCGACTTCGAACATTCTCCACGAACCCGTCTAGGCTCAACGATCCATCGTCCGCCCGTTCGGTGAAGGCTGGCGAGTCACGCATCTCCAAAACATACACCCCATCGTCATCAGTGAAAAAAGTCTGGCTTGTATGAAACCCCGCTCCAGATGGGAATACTCGTCCACCCGCCGCTCCTGAGTAATTGGAAAGATGTGGGACATACCGGGCACCCCGACAGATCATGTGATGCCAGGAGGTATTTCCCCCGCAAGCTGACACAACCAGCATCTTCTCCAGGTCTGTCAATGGTAGTGGTTCTTGACGAGACTTATATGCAAACACCCCATCCGGGATCTCTGCACCCCTGAAAAAACGCCGAGACCGTCGACCAAGGAGGGCGTCCATGAGGCTAAACGACATCATGTCCTGAAAACCCATTGGGAATGTGTTCCGATTCATACGATCCTCCTCGTCTAACTCATCTTCGACAGTTTGAAAA
>DCVM01000069.1:0-2234 GCA_002327985.1 Syntrophaceae bacterium UBA2188
CTTTTCTCCTGAAAGTTGGTTTGGTAGCGAGGATGCAAAATGGTAGGAAAGCCACAGAATTGGCCTACCAGCATTTTGGTATTTCCTATTCAGAATCAGGGAGACAGCTTTCCCTTCCCACCCGCAAAAAACATTAATCTTCTTTTCACAAAAATCGAAGAGATAAGATCAACCCTTCGTTAAATCTTTGTTGATGTCGATTTTGGCTTTAGATCGCAATTGTTCAAGCCAATTTTGGAAGGCCTCTTCCTGCTTCTGATAGCTCAACCGTCTTTCAAGAGTTTCCTTTACGGTTTGGAATTTATTCTGATCAGCGGGTTCGTATCCCGATAACTTTACCACAAAATACCCATCCTTTGTTTTGATGACTTCTTTGGGAACAGGATTTTTTTCTGTCAGCGGAGCGAGGATTCCCATCAGTTCTCCAGCAGGACCAATTTTGGGGACCACTCCTGCCACCCTTGTGAAAAAACCTGTTTCCTCTAATGAAAATCCTTTCTCTTTAGCCGCCTCTCTAATGGTTTTCCCTGTTCGAATCTGTTGGAGAAGGTCTTCAGCCACCTGACGGGCTTTTTCTTCTGCCTTCATTCCGATGACCTTCCGGGTCACTTCCTCTTTGACCTCATCCAAAAGGGGAATTCTGGAATCCTTCTTGTTCACCAACTTTAAGACATAGAAATCGGGGGGAATGTTGACGACGGGTGAGATCTCCCCAAGCTTTAAAGAGGAGGCACTGGAGGTGAAGAGTGAGCTTTTGCCGATATCCGGGATATCGTCGCCCTCCTTAAATAGACCCGTGGTCTTGATTGGAACATTCTTTTCTCTGGCATATCCTTCTAAATCGCGGCTACGAAAGAGGGAGTAGAAGGCGTCATCCGCTTTGCGAGAGGCTTCTGCTTTGGCCTTCTCCTTCTTTAAGGTTTGAAGGATTTGGTCTTTCGCCTCCTCGAAGGTTTTTTGTTTCTCCTCCTTCACTTCCTCTATTTTAAAAATATGAAATCCATCCCTCGCTGCTAACACCCCGGTCAGGCCACCCGCTTTCATGGAAAAGAGGGTGGATTCAATTTGTTCATCCAACATCCCTTTTTGAATCCATCCCATGTCGCCGCCTTTCGAGGCATTTCCCGCTTCGGAATGCTTCTTGGCTAAGGAAGCAAAATCCTTGGTCTTTTTGGCTTTCACCAAAATCTCATCGGCTTTCTTCTTTTTTGCCTCCAACTGGTCAGGAGTGTCTTGAGGTCCTGCTTTGATCAGGATGTCTCTTACCTTCACCTGTTTGGGGGTTTTAAAAGCATCTTTTCGAGAGTCATAAAATCGCTTGATTTCATCTGGAGATACCTGAACTTTGCTCTCAAAATCAGAAGGACGGAAGAGGAGATATTGAATCTGAAAAAAAGTGGGAATTCTGAATTCCTCTTGATGTTTCTGGTAGTAGTCCTTTATCTCGATCTCATTGGCATTGACTTGACCCTTAAAGGAGTCCGGAGTGACCTTCAGGAACTCGAGATGGATCCGCTCATTCTCAAAGAGGTAGGTGTCCAATACTTCTTGATCTGAGACCTTTCCTTCATTCAATTTGATCAAACTGACTGCCTTTGAAATCAGAAGGCTTTCCCGTTGGCCCTGTTCAAATTCCTCCGGAGTCATTCGGTTCAACTGAAGAAACCTTTCATAATTCCTTCTATCAAACCGGCCATTGACCTGAAAGGCCTGAACGGATTCAATGGCTTCCCTCAATTCTTCGTCAGGAATAGAAAGATTTAATCTTTTTGCCTCCTGAAGGATGAGAACCTTTGCGATGAGACTGTCTAAGATCTTGTCTTTTAAGTGGAGTTCTTCAATCATTTTATCCGTAAGGGACGGGCCTAATGCCTCTCGGTATTGCCTGATCGCATTTTGAAAAGCATTATTATACTCTGGCCATTCAATGGTGACTCCATTCACTTCGGCCACATAAGTTACTTTTTTCTCTTTAATAAGGGAATATCCTCCCCAGGAGATAAATGTCACTGCCACCAAGATCAGGATGCCCTTGAGCATCCATGAAGATGCATGTTCCCTCAGTACCCTCAGCATAATGTTTTTCTCCTCCAGCCACCTATATTAATCAATTCCCCTAAAAAAAACAAGGCCTTCTCAACGATCATTATGATGAAAGAATTCTCTTGATTCTTTACGATTTTTGGGTAAAGAATGCATTATGAGATAGCTAAAAAAATCCAGAAGTCTCTGAT
>DCVM01000069.1:2315-3433 GCA_002327985.1 Syntrophaceae bacterium UBA2188
ATGGATGCTGATCAGGTAAAGTATCCGAAGGAGTATATTGAAAGTCTGGCAGCACAGAATCTACTCGGACTCCGCTTCTCCAAAGAATGGGGAGGCAGGGGAATGAAGTGGATTGGGGAGGTGGCGGCCATTGAAGAGATTGGGGTCCTTGGGTCCGGGATGACATGCCTCTATTCGTTAGTGAGCATCTGTGGTGAGGCGATTCACCATTTTGGCACCCCAGAGCAGAAGGCAAAATATTTGAGACCCACCCTTGAAGGAAAACTCTGCTGTGCTGAGGCCCTTACCGAACCCAGGGGAGGATCTGACTTTTTCGGTGCGACCACCATTGCCAAGAAGGATGGCGACCATTATATCCTTAATGGCCAAAAGCGTTTTGTGGTGGGTGCAGAGGGGGCGGATTATTTTCTGGTCTATGCCAAGACAGCGCCAGAGGCTGACCCCCACCAATCTATTTCCTGTTTCATCGTCGAAAGGGAGATGGGCGTAGAAGTCAAACATGTCTATGGACTTCTGGGTTCACGGGGAGGGGGAACAGGTCGTCTCTATTTTAAAGATACCAAAGTGCCGGCAAAGAATCTTGTGGGTCCGTTACATGGAGGTTTCCTGGTCTTTAACCGGATGATGATTCCTGAACGGTTGACGACTGCCGCCGGAGCCCTCGGCATGGCTCGGTGCTGTCTGGAGATCGCCACACGATATAGCGATCGGCGAAAGGCCTTTGGAGAGACGATCCGGAAATTTGAGGCGGTCAGTTTTAGAATAGCTGATTCCATTGCAAAACTCGATGCGGCCCGGAGCCTTGTCTATGTGACGGCGAAGCATGTGGATGAGGGCTTCGATTCGAGGCGGATGGTCTCCGAGGCCAAAAAGACCTCTACGGAGATGCTCTGGGAGGTCGTCAACCATTCGATGCAGGTGATGGGCGGAATTGGATATACAAATGTCTATCCCATCGAGCGTTTCTTCCGCGATGCCAGATTACAGATGATCTGGACCGGGACGAATGAAATTATGAATCTTCTCATCCAACACGAATTCTATAGAGAGGTTTTGAAGAAAGAAGGCGATGCAAGGGATGTGGAGAAAGATGCGATGGACCTCGAAGGAGACGAAGA
>DCVM01000026.1 GCA_002327985.1 Syntrophaceae bacterium UBA2188
CTTTTCTCCTGAAAGTTGGTTTGGTGGCGAGGATGCAAAATGGTAGGAAAGCCACAGAATTGGCCTACCAGCATTTTGGTATTTCCTATTCAGAATCAGGGAGACAGCTTTCCTTTCCTACCCGGAAAAAACATTGATCTCCATTCCCAATTGATTTCTTTCCCCCAATTTAGTAGACTCTCACCAAATTTAAGATTTTCCAAATCTTGGTCCGCCTTTATGTAGAGGCATAAGTAATGAAGCAACGAAATGAAAAAAAGTATAAGGGTATAAAGAATTGGCCTAAGTCAGAACGTCCCCGTGAACTTTTGCTGGAAAAAGGGCCTGAGTTTGTATCTGATGCGGGACTGGTAGCAATACTTCTCCGCATTGGGATAAAAGGAAAAGACGCTGTTTCCTTGGGTAGAGAGTTGATCAACCACTTTGGTGGTCTCAGGGGATTGCTTAATGCTAATAAGAAAGAGTTGGAAAAAATAAAAGGATTGGGACCTGCAAAGGTTTCTCAATTGCTTGCGGCGACAGAGATTGCCAAGCGGCAACTAAAAGAGCAAATATTAGGCAAAACTACTATTCATGGGCCAGAAGATCTGATTGAATATCTCTCCATGTCTATGGCAAATTTGAAAGAGGAAGTATTCAAGGTTGTTTATCTGAATAGTGCCAATGTCGTTTTAGCTGTTGAAGATTTGTTTAAAGGAACAGTTGATCAATCAGCAGTCTATCCAAGAGAGATAATAAAAAGAGCTCTTGAGTTGAATGCTTCAGGACTCATTTTTGTTCATAATCATCCTTCTGGTGATTTAAAACCAAGCAAAGATGATCTTTCCCTAAATCGAAAATTAATCGATGCCTGCCGGACAGTGAATCTCATGCCTTTAGATCATCTCATCATAAGCCAATCTGGTTATATTTCATTTAAAGATAAATTGTTAATTTGAGTTTATAATCAATATAATTGATGTTAAACTATAATTTAAAATAATTATTGACAATTCTTAAAATTTGTATTATAAATCCTCTGTTTTAAAAACCTCTATCTAAAGGTGATGTTTATGGCAAATGTAAGTCTGGAAATTCTGAAATCGCATCTCTGGGAATCGGCCAATATTCTCAGGGGCAGTATCGATCCCGCAGATTATAAAAATTATATATTTGGCCTTTTATTCTTAAAACGTCTCTCAGATGTTTTTGAAGAAGAGGCTGAAAGAATTGAAAAGGAAACAGGTAATAAAAAAGTAGCCTGGAATGATCCTGACGAACATGAGTTCTTTGTCCCAGAGACTGCGAGATGGGATCATATCAAAACCCATACTCAGAATCTTGGTGAAATCCTCAACAAGGCCAATGATGCATTGGAGGAATCGAATACCACAACATTGGAAGGGGTGCTTACAGCGACGGACTTTAATGATAAGGATAGACTGCCAGATGTCATTCTTTCGAAGTTAATAGCCCATTTCTCGGAGATCCGTTTGCGAAATGAGGATCTAAGCGAACCAGACATTCTTGGCCGAGCCTATGAATATTTGATTGGTCAGTTTGCTGATGATGCAGGAAAGAAGGGCGGGGAATTCTACACCCCGAAAGAAGTGGTCACTCTATTAGTTGAGATATTGGATCCTCAGGAAAGAATGCGTGTCTGTGATCCGGCCTGCGGATCGGGAGGAATGCTCGTTCAATCCGTCTATCATCTCAGAGAGAAAGAACAGAATTCAAGAAACATCTCTCTCTTTGGTCAGGAGAGAAATGTAGGGACGTGGGCTATTTGCAAGATGAACATGTTGCTCCACGGTTTGAAGGATGCCAGGTTGGAGAAAGGGGATACCCTGAGGGCACCAAAGATTCTTACCGAAAATGGGAAGCTCATGGGATTCGATATCGTGATTGCCAATCCGCCATTCTCTCTTAAGAACTGGGGCTATGAAGAAGCTCAGCATGATACCTATCGGCGCTTCAGGTTTGGCATCCCCCCTAAAGGTTATGGAGATTATGCTTTTGTCCAGCACATGATTGCCACATTAAATCCCAGAGGGCGCGCCGGAGTTGTGCTTCCTCATGGAGCACTGTTCCGTGGCGGTGCAGAGGGGAAGATTCGGAAGGGAATCCTGGAAGAGGATTTGCTCGAAGCAGTGATTGGGCTTCCTCCTAATCTCTTTTTTGGAACAGGTATCCCTGCTTGCCTGTTCATTATGAATAAGAATAAGCCTAAGGAGCGCAAAGGGAAAGTTTTCTTTCTTTACGGAGCGAACGACTTCTTGGAAGGTAAAAACCAGAATAAACTCCGGAAAGAAGATATTGAAAAGATAGTTAGTGCTCATAGGGAATATAGATCTATTGATAAATATTGCCATCCCATATCCCTTGATGAGATACGAGCGAACGATTGCAACCTAAATATTACTCGCTATATCGATGTGACCGAAGAGGAAGAATCCATCGATGTGCAGAAGGTTCTTAATGAACTGAACACCTTGAAATCGGAAAGATCTGTAATTGAAAAGAAGATGAATGATTTTTTAAGGGAGCTTGGATACCGAGTATAGCGTCATTACTTTTTAGATAACCCCTCACCCCATCCCTCTCCCCAAAGGGGAGAGGGGAAGGGTGAGGGGGGAGCCCAATAATGTTCAAGAATCAAAAAGATGTTGAAACCATCCTGGGCGCTTTAGGAGAGCAGTTAAACCAGATAACCAAAGAGTTGTTTGAGCTTTTGGTTTGCGGAGGTTCTGCCCTCAATATTCTGGGCTTCACCGAAAGGGTTACGAGAGATGTGGATGTTCTTGCCTATGTGAAACGGGGAGATAAGGGAGAAATCTCCCTTACTAAAGCGAGTCCCTTAAGGCCGGAATTGTCCGAAGCAGCCGCAAAGATAGGGAGAGATTTTAATCTGCCAGACAATTGGCTCAATGCAGATCCTACTTCAGCAGTTGATTTGGGCCTTCCTGAGGGATTAATGGGCAGAGTAATAACTCTAAAATTTGGAAAGAAATTAATCATTGATTTTTTAGGCCGTTACGATCAGGTTCATTTCAAGCTTTATGCTGCGGTTGATCAGGGTGCAGGGAAACACCTCGACGATTTATTAGCCTTAAAACCAACCTCCGATGAATTAGAATGTGCAGCACGCTGGACCATGACCCATGATGTCTCAGAAGGTTTCAAACAAAATCTGAAATCTTTAGTAAATTACTTGGGATTCAGATATGTTGCAGAAAGACTTTAGATATTTATTTCTCGAAAATATTCTTAACTTCCTTTGGCGGCAGTGGTCTGCCCTTGGTGTTCTGGGTGAGGCGAGAACCGAAGACCTATGGATAATTGATCCTGAACCTATGCTTCTCTTTACGCTTGAAATGGGTCGCTATGAGCCAAGACTTTTCGATGAAGCATTGGACTGGTTGGTTGTCAACGGAACGTGGATTGATCTTCAGCGGCTTCGAGGGATTCTTAGAGGGAAGGATGAAACAAGTATAAAATTAATTGGAGCAGTCGCAAAATTTCTTGTGCAGGAAAGTGATGAAAGAAAATGGCGAAATATTGCCAACTTTTGCAAATCCCAAATGCAAGAGAGTTCCGATAGTCGTGAATCTCTCTTTCTTAGTAAAGATGGAAAACGCTACCCCCCTTCGCCTGAGCCGGATTCATTCTTTCTCTCTTGTGGGTTTAATCGTCCCCAATTAACTGTCCGCCGTTTGACGAGGGAGGTACCGATCACTTCACAAAGAACTATTCGGTTCTTATTGCGTGCGCTTTTTGGTGTGGGTTCAAGGGCTGAGTGCCTGGTTTATCTCTTAACGAATGACGGCGGTCATCCCTCCGAAGTGGCCAAAGCGATTGGCCTTTCTGTCCGGGGGACTCAGGATACTCTGATTGACCTTTCCCGATCCGGTCTGATTCTGACCAGGGTGAAAGGCAAGAGGAAAATCGAATACTGGCTTTCCCATGAGCGATGGTGGGAATTTTTATCGAGAGGAAGCATAACAGAATTTAAGAAACCGATCTGGCTTGATTGGATTTCCCTCTTTTCCGCACTTTCCAATGTCTGGGCCGCTCTGAATGAGATGAGCAAAGAGGGGATAACTGATTATATGAGGAGTTCAAAACTTAGAGACTCTATGGAAACAGTTGGTAATGAATTCTTAAAAAGTGGTTTGGATATCCCTCCAATTCCAGGAAGGAATATTGAATCAAAAGAATATGTGAAGGCATTTGAAACGTTTATCATCAAAGTCTTTGGTGAAAGATAATGGCAGAGCAGGTAAGCAGTTTAAAAACCGGAATCAAATACAAAGACACCCCTATTGGCAAAATCCCAGTGGATTGGGAAGTCAAAAGGCTTGAGGACACAGCAAATAACGAGAAGTATAGCTTTACCGGCGGCCCCTTTGGGTCTGATTTAAAAGAAGATAGCTACACGGATGATGGTGTAAGGGTAATACAGTTACAGAACATCGGAGACGGAAAGTTTCTCAATGCGTATAAAATTTTTACTTCAGAAGAAAAAGCGAATCAGCTTAAGAATTGTAATATTTACCCTGGGGACATAATTATTGCTAAGATGGCTGATCCAGTTGCAAGAGCCTGCATAATACCCGATGAAGATAAAAGATATCTGATGGCGTCAGATGGTATTAGATTATCAATTAATAAAGAAAAATATGATGTCAACTTTATGCTTTATGCAATTAATTCTCCTAATTTCAGAAAGAATGCAGAAAGCCATAGCACAGGGAGTACACGCCTTCGGATTGGTTTGACAGAGCTGAGAAATCTACTAATTGCTATTCCACCGTTGAAAGACCAGAAAAAGATCGCTGAGATTTTGACGACTGTTGATGAGGCGATTGAGAAGACGGATCAGATTATTGAGAAGACTAAAGAGGCTAAGAAAGGTTTAATGCAGAGACTCCTCACCCGCGGCATCGGCCATAAAAGATTTAAAAAGACCGAGATCGGGGAGATACCCGCAGAGTGGGAGGTTGTAAAGATTGGGGGAATAATATATCTTCAGGGTGGGTTCGCTTTCAAAAGTAGTGACTATAAAGAAAATGGTATTCCATTAATAAGGATAACAAATGTAAGTTATAGTGGAATCACGTTAAATGAATGTGTATACCTTCCTCTTTCTTTTGCTGGGAATTGTAAAAAATTTTTGGTTGAACCTGGAGATATACTTGTTGCTATGTCAGGTGCAACAACAGGGAAAGTAGGAGTTGTTTCAAATAAGGTTTTACCTGCTTTATTTAATCAGCGTGTTGGTAGGTTTGTGATTAAAGATTCAAATTTCATTACAAAATGCTATTTAGCACAAATAGTATTAACGAAAAGGTTCAAAGAAGCCTTATTAACTGATGCAGCAGGGGGGGCACAGCCTAATGTTAGTGGTAAAAATATTGAAAAAATTATAATTCCTCTTCCTCCCCTCCCAGAACAAATGCATATAGCTGAGATTTTGTCTTCGGTTGACGAAGAAATCGAAAAAGAGACAAATCACAAAGAACAATTAGAGGTATTGAAAAAAGGGTTGATGCAGGTGTTGTTGACTGGTAAGATTCGGGTGAGTGTGTAGGAGCACCCCTCACCCCATCCCTCTCCCCATCGGGGAGAGGGGGATCATTTTTATTTCCCTTAGCAGGGGAGATTGTTCTGGTTTTACCCCTTCTCCCTTTGGGGAGAAGGAAGGGATGAGGGGGGGGAGTAGGCGATATGAACCCCAAATTTAACGAAGATACCCTTTCTGAGCAGCCAGCCATCGAGCAGTTGAAGCGTCTTGGATACGATTACATCCATGGCGATCAACTGGACCCTGAATTGAAGGAAGACTCCGAACGAACATCTCGAAGAGATGTCGTCCTGATTTCCCGCCTCAAGAAGAAGCTTGCCGAAATCAATCCCCAATTAACCGAAGAAAGCATTAACAAAGCCATAAGGAGAGTCACTCACATTCAGGCCGAAGGTCTGATCGAAGCCAATAGAACTTTCCATCAGGATTTAATCTCAGGAGTTTCCATAGATCAGGATATTGGGGCAAGAAGACAGAAACTGACGGTCCGATTCATTGATTTTGATGATCCGGAGAAGAACGAATTTCTCGTCGTTAACCAATTCTGGGTGAAGGGGCCGAAGGAGACAGACCGACCTGATATTGTGGTTTTCATCAATGGGATTCCTCTGGTTGTGATTGAATCTAAGAGTCCTGTGGCAAAGCAGACGGGGCTTCTCACTGCCATTGGACAACTGATAAGGTACCAGGACGAAATCCCTCATCTTTTCCATACAAATCAAATCCTGATTGGATTAAATCTCTTCGGTGCCAGGTATGGAACAATCTTATCCGATGCTGAATTCTTCCATCAATGGAAAGAAATGGGAGATGAGAAGTTTCCCAACATGGCTGATCATCCATCAGTGAAGGAGATGTTGGAGCTCGGGTTGATCAAGAAAGAGGATTTGTCAAATAGTCCAACACCACAAGAAGTTCTGATTGCGGGCATTCTCAATAAAAAGAACCTCCTTGACATTATCCAAAATTTTATTGTCTACGAGCTCGACCAGAAGCAGCGCAGGACTGTCAAGAAAGTCTGCCGTTACCAGCAGTTCACCGCTGTCAATAAGATTCTGAAGAGGGTAACCAGTGAAGACGAAAAGCGAGGGATCATCTGGCACTGGCAGGGATCTGGGAAATCCCTTACCATGCTTTTTACTGCCGTCAAGCTCAGACGGGAAGAAAAGAAGTTAAAAAACCCCATCATTCTTGTGGTCACCGATCGAATCGACCTGGACGATCAGATCAGCGGGACCTTTCGCAATTGCAACTTCCCAAATCCAATACAGATCAGGGAAACAAGAGGCACCCACAGAAAGCTCTATGAACTTTTAAGTCACAAAGTTGGTAATACCATACTGGCAACAGTTCATCTATTCAGGAAGCCACTCGACAAACCACTTTCAGAGGCTCAAAATATCATCGTTCTGACAGATGAAGCCCATCGAACTCAATATGGTTTCTTTGCTCTGAATATGCGCCGGGCGCTTCAAAATGCCTCTTTTTTTGCTTTTACTGGAACTCCTCTTGATAAGAGAGATCGTAATACTTACCGTCATTTCAGCCCACCTGGAGAGCGGTATCTTGATGCCTATTCGATTCGCAGAGCAGAAGATGATAATGAGATTGTTCAGGTCAAATATGCAAGCAGGTTGGCCCAATTGCAGGTGGTCGGGAAAAGTCTCGATCAGCTCTTTGAAGACCTCTTCCATGATAGAACAAAGGAAGAAAAAGCCCTTCTAAAGAAGAAATACGCAACGATTGAAACACTCTCCAAGGCAGATCAGAGGATTGAGCGGATTGCCCATGATATGGTGGAGCATTTTAACACAAAGATTCGACCCGATGGGTTTAAGGCCCAGATCGTGGCATCGGACAGAATCAGGGCGATTAAATATAAAGAGATACTCGATAGACTGATCGGTCCAGAACGATGCGAAGTTGTCATAACTGTTAACAACAAGGACTCCAAAGAATGGAAAGAGAAATACAGACGGACAAGGGAAGAGGAGAAAGCCATCAAGGAAGCTTTTAATGATCCCAACGATCCATTAGAGTTTCTGATCGTCTGCGACAAACTCTTAACAGGTTTTGATGCACCGATCGAACAGGTGATGTACCTGGATCAACGACTCAAGGAACATACGTTGCTTCAAGCCATTGCCCGGACGAATCGGACGTATCCAAGGAAGGAATTTGGCCTCGTAGTGGATTACGTGGGGGTTGGCCGGGAGTTGGCTGAAGCTCTGGTCATATTTGAGAAAGAGGACCTTGAAGGAATCTTTGGGGTTGATGATATTCAGAAAGAACTTGCAAATCTCGATTTCTGGCATAAAAAGACGCTCAGTTTTTTCGACAAGATAGACCTTTCCAGAGGAAGACCTGAAGATATTCTTCAAAAATGTATGGAGATTCTTAAACCAGAGGATGTGCGGGCTGATTTTGATGTTGCCTTCAGAAGCATGGCAAGAAGTATGGATATCTTGATGCCGGACCCGGTCGTTGATCCATACCTGAAAGATTTCAAATTTTTAGGTTCTATCAGGGAGGGAGCAAAGAATCTTTACCGGGACGATCGTTTAAGTCTTGAGGATTGCAGTAAGAAAGTGGAAGACTTGATTCACGCGCATATCAAGGAAACCGGAATAGAGAGCATTCTTGAACCCATCAGCATCACAGCCCCGGATTTTCGGGAAAAGTTGGAGATAAAAGGAGGTTCGAAGGCTAAGGCCAGTCATGTAGAATATGCGATCAGGCAGACCATCAACGAAAAAATTGCCACAGACCCTGCTTTTTACGATTCTCTCAAGGAGAGATTGGAAGAGATCATTGAAGAGAATAGAAAAGAGAGAAAGGATGAGGCGCGGTTACTGCTAAATCTGATGGAGCTCGGGAGAGAGGAGAGAAAGCGGGAGGCTTATGCCAATTCTCTGGGATTAGAGGGCGCAAAAGAGTTCTCTCTCTTCGGCCTTCTTCTGCCATTTAGAAAATCCATATTTTCAGATTCGAAGGAAGACCATGTGGCGTTTACAAAAAGAGTCATTAAGTCGATAAAAGAAAGAAGAGTGATTGACTGGACGGAGAAAGAGGATATTCAAAGAGAAATGAGGAGAGAAGTCAAAAGACTTCTGAGATCAAAAGGTTTTCAAGAGGATCATTTAGAACCCCTGACCCGGGATATTTTGGACCTAGCCCGAATTCATTTGAAAGACTTCTAAGATGAGCCATATTCCATACGGGAACAGAAAAATCAGCTTTGAAATTAAAAGAGGAAACCGAAAGAAGACGGTCGCCATTCATATTAGTCCTAATGCATTCGTAACTGTTTTAGCTCCTCAGTATCTGGACGAAGAAAAAATTCGGATGATTGTTCAGAAAAGGGCTCACTGGATTATTGAAAGGCAGGAACAAATAAAAAAGAATAGAAATTCCAATTCAATTAAACAGTTTGTGAGTGGTGAATCCTTTCCCTACCTGGGGAGATATTATCGTCTGAAAGTAATGAAATCAACCACGGATAGCGAGGAGAAGTGCAGACTGGTCAGCGGTAGATTTCTGGTTGAGGTCAATGGAAAAGCAAACATTTTGAGCAATAAAAGTGCTGTAAAAAAAGTCCTCCTGGGCTGGTACCTGGAACATGCAGAGGAGAAGATTAAAGACAGAATTAGTCGATTTGCACAATTGATTGGCAAATGGCCTGCATCAATTAAGATTAAAAATCAAGAGAGGCGATGGGGAAGTTGTTCGCGGAGCGGAATTATCCGGCTTAATTGGAAGGTCATTATGGCACCCATCTCTGTAATGGATTATGTGATCGTTCATGAATTCTGCCATCTCATTTACCCACACCATTCACCTCAATTCTGGCAAAAGGTTCGATCAATTATTCCTGATTACAAAAAAAGGCGGGATTGGTTAAAGGAATTCAGTTTGCAGATAGATGGTTTGGATTAAAGAGGAAAAACTCGGTACGAAGACCTTCGGTAGCTACAGTACAAAGGCGTGATAAAAAGACGATTACCCGGAACCTTTGAGGTTTAGAGAGATAACCTCCTTAATCCTTCGTTAAATCTTTGTTGATGTCGATTTTGGCTTTAGATCGCAATTGTTCAAGCCAATTTTGGAAGGCCTCTTCCTGCTTCTGATAGCTCAGCCGTCTTTCAAGAGTTTCCTTTACGGTTTGGAATTTATTCTGATCAGCGGGTTCGTATCCCGATAACTTTACCACAAAATACCCATCCTTTGTTTTGATGACTTCTTTGGGAACAGGATTTTTTTCTGTCAGCGGAGCGAGGATTCCCATCAGTTCTCCAGCAGGACCAATTTTGGGGACCACTCCTGCCACCCTTGTGAAAAAACCTGTTTCCTCTAATGAAAATCCTTTCTCTTTAGCCGCCTCTCT
>DCVM01000080.1 GCA_002327985.1 Syntrophaceae bacterium UBA2188
CTGGTCGAAGACCATGTTCGGCAATATGGTTAACATTGTCTTCGTCCCAATCGGGTTCAAGAAAGGAGTTAGGCTTAATCACCCTATCAAAATAACGTAATTTTTTGAATACGTCAAGAGAATTGACCACCCGGGAAATTTAATAAAAATAGGGCCACATTCCATTTATTCTAAACATGGGGTGGATGAGTAAAGAGGTGAGAGAAGCAAATGAAATGCCCAAAATGCCAGTTTGAAAATCCAGATAGTGCCAAGTTCTGCAACGAATGCGGCAGTAAATTGGAAACTGCCTGTTCAGCCTGTGGGAAAGCGAATCCCCTTAGTAGTAAGTTTTGCAGTGAATGTGGGCATAAAATAGTTATTCCGAATGAACAACCCTCTCAAGAACTTTCCTTTGATGAAAAGCTCGCCAAGATTCAACGATACCTTCCTAAAGATCTGACTCAGAAGATCCTGGCACAAAGAGACAAGATCGAGGGAGAGCGTAAACAGGTTACGGTGATGTTCTGTGACATGGAAGGCTTTACCTCTCTTACTGAAAAGCTTGGCTCAGAACGAATGTATTCCATCATGGATGAGGTCTATGAAATCCTCATCCACAAAGTCCATGATTACGAAGGAACAGTTAACGAGCTGATCGGTGACGGCATTATGGCTCTTTTCGGAGCGCCTATTGCTCTTGAAGATGCACCTCAGAGGGCTATCCGATCCGCATTAGCTATCCATCGTGAGATAAACAGGTTTAGTGAGCAGCTCAAAAGCGAAAGTAGAATACCGCCCATCAAGATGAGAATCGGTATTCACACAGGCCCAGTGGTCGTGGGTACATTGGGTAATGACCTAAGGGTGGAGTTTAAGGTAGTGGGTGACACAGTGAGTTTAGCCTCCCGGATGGAAGGGTTGGCAGAACCTGGGACAACCTTTGTGACCGAGGATACTTTTAAGCTAACCGAGGGGTTCTTTAGGTTTGAGTCACTGGGTGAGAAGGAGGTCAAGGGTAAGAGAGAGCCGATTAAAGTTTACCAGGTAATTGCCCCCAGCACGAGGAGGACAAAATTTGATGTCAGTGCAGAGCGGGGTTTGACTCCTCTCGTGGGAAGGGAGCGTGAACTTGAGCTTCTATTGGACGGGTTCCAACGAGCCAAATTAGGTAAAGGTCAAGCCTTTTCCATTATATCTGAGGCTGGGGTCGGTAAATCGAGGCTCCTATATGAATTCAGGAAGGCTGTTGCCAACGAAGATGTTAACTTTTTAGAGGGGAAGTGTCTCTCGTACAGCAGGGGTACAGCCTATCATCCGGTGATAGATATCCTCAAGTCGACCTTTGATATACAGGAGGAAGAAAGGGATCAGGAAATCAGAGAAAAAGGAAAGAGAGGCTTAGAAATAATGAAAGTTGATGAACCTTCAACCCTCCCTTTTCTCCTTGAACTTCTATCAGTGAAAGAAAGTGGTATCGATCAAATCTCCATGAGCCCTGAAGCAAAGAAAGATAGGATCATTGAGGCAATCAAGCGGATTGTCCTCAAGGGTTCTGAGATGAAGCCCCTGATTTTAGCCATTGAAGACCTGCACTGGATGGATAGGAGTTCGGAGGATGTTATTAGAAGCATTTTAGAAAGTATACCGGGAACAAGAATATTTTTGATATTCACCTATCGCCCTCAGTTTATTCACACCTGGGGGATCAGGTCTTATCATAATCAATTAATTTTGCATCGGCTTTCCAACAAGGAAAGTTTTGAGATAGTGACTCACATCTTAGGCACAAAAGAAATTGAAAGAACATTGGAGGGATTGATCATTGAGAAGGCAGAAGGCGTTCCATTTTTTATTGAGCAGTTTATAAAGTCCCTTACCGACTTAAAAATTATCGAAAAGAAAGAAAACGTGTGTCGATTATCAAAAGATATCCATCAACTGACTATCCCCTCTACCATTCGGGATGTGATCATGGCAAGGGTTGATTCGCTTCCTGAAAGGGCAAAAGAAGTGATTCAAACAGGGTCTGTTATTGAGAGGGAGTTCAGTTATCCATTGATCAATCGTGTAACAGGCCTACCTGAAAAAGAGTTACTCTCCCATCTCTCTATCTTAAAAGATTCAGAACTTCTTTATGAGAGAGGTATATACCCACAATCGAATTATATCTTCAAACACGCTCTGACTCGTGAAGTAGTCTATGACTCGATCTTGGACAAAAGAAAGAAAAAACTTCATGAAGAGATCGGAAACGCTATTGAGGAATTATATAAAGATAATTCGAGTGAGTATTACGAAGTTTTAGCCGAGCACTATTTCGTAAGCGAGAATGATTCGAAGAGCGCAGAGTATTCGAAGTTGGCGAGCAGGAAAGCTGAAAAAACAGCTTCGCTCAATGATGCGATCGCTCATACTAAAAAACGGATAACATCTCTTGAGCGATTACTCCGAACAGAGGATGTGCAAAAGCAAATTATAGATGCGAGGGTAGCTCTTGGGCTCTACATGATTCAAATGAACTATCATGCTGAGGCAAAAGAGGCTATCGGCCCGATTATTGATTTAGCCATCAAACACAATTATAAGAGGAGGCTTTGCGAGATATATACTATCTTAGGCACCTATCATCTTTCGGTGGAGGATAGCTTTCCAGAGGCATTAAAAGTTTTGGAAGAGGCCTTAAGGATATCGGGGGAGGCAAAAAACTTTCTTACCTCAGTTTTAGCAAGCCTTTGGCTTGGATATGCTTTAGGTTGGAACTGTGAATTTGAAAAATCGGCAAACCATATTCAAAGGGCCATTGATATAAATTCGGCGGCAAAAATTCTCTGGGGGATTGTAGTGACGAAAAGCATCTTGTCTTATTCTTGTTATTATCACCATGGAAAAATAAATCTGCAATTCAAAACCTCTGATGAGGCTCTCCGCATTTCCGAAGAAAGCGGGGACATTTATTCGAAGGCGATTGCGTATACCGGCTATGGTGTTTCATGCTATGGGAAGGGATTGTTGGAGGAGGCTGAAAAGCATCTGTCGAAGGGGGTCGAATTTTGTGAAAGGATCAATTTCCATCTCTGGAATGCGGTTGGACAATTTCACCTTGGAGAGTTCTATTTCGAAATAGGAGATTTCCCGAAGTCCAAAGAATATTATGAAAAAGAGAGTTGGGTTTTGGAGCATAATCAATTATTTCCTTCCTGGGCGCTTCTTGGAAAAGTAGCTAAAGCAAGGTCAAAAGTGATGAATAAAGAAAAAGATGTGAATTTAGAATCCCTGTATGTCCATTCACGGAGCAATAAGATAAAAGCAGCCGAAGGCTGGATTCAAAGATATATCGGAGAGATTCTTCTAAATATTGATGATCAGCACCTGTCTGAAGCAGAACATTGGATTCAGAATGCCATCGAAGCCGATCAGAGAAACCGTATGATGTTTCACCTGGGGAGGGATTATGCCCTTTATGCAGAACTTTTTAAACGAAAAGGCGATAGATTAAAAGCCCAGGACAATCTCGGCAAAGCGGTTGAGATCTTCAAAGAGTGTGGCGCCGACGGCTGGGTCACAAAATATGAGAAGGAGTTGGCTCGTCTTTAGAGAAATTAAGGATGGATTCGCTTTTTTTGTTATATAGCCGGGGCCTCAACCTTCTCAACGGGGAGATTTTCAATAGTGATATTTATGATATCTTTAAGGGATAATTTTTTACTTGCATCGAGGATTTCAATACCTACAATGTGTTTCTTTTCATCGAGATCTACTGTAACTCCCTCTTCGATGTCTATATTGTTATCTACCGAGGCTTCCCTGAGCTGGATGTATAAGGCATCAGCCTCCTTATCATATTCGATTCTCAAACTGAATCACCTCCATCTTTTTCTCTTTTTGACGGCGGAAATAATCAGAAATCTATCCTCTTTCTCTTTATACGTGACTCTCAGAAATTTCCCTGATGTTTCTATCCATGCATTAAATCTGTCTTCAGCCGAAGCTTCAAGGTGTTCAGGTTTTTTTATTGCCAACTCTACCTCATCCTCAGTGATCCCATGCAAACGCATCCTGTTTCTTGCGTGCCTCGTGTATTTTATAAAAATATGCCAGAATACCCCTCAGCTCTGCTGGGGGGATGAATGGCCTCCCTCTCCCCTGGGGGGAGAGGGTTAGGGTGAGGGGGAAATGATCTTATCATCACCCCCACCTTAATCCTCCCCCATCAAGGGGGAGGAAAGTTTTTTAGAGAATTTGATGCCCCGCAGCTTGCTGCGGGGTAGTTCACTGTTTTCACTAACAAAATGGTATCAGATACTACATGAACTTGCAAGCAATTTACAATTGGAGGTAGGATTCAATTTTTTAAACCCTTCTTAAAGTTTATAGGAGATTAAGGTGAAATGCCCAAAATGTAAAGCCGAGAATCCAGAGGTCGCCAACTTCTGTGGCGAGTGTGGAGCCGAACTTGAAAGGGTATGCCCTAAGTGCAACTATTTGAACCTACCCCAATTCAAATTCTGTAATAAATGTGGAAGCACTCTCATTTTCCCTACACAGGAGGCACCCAAAGAACTCTCCTTTGATGAGAAGCTTACCAAGATTCAACGATACCTTCCTAAAGAT
>DCVM01000152.1 GCA_002327985.1 Syntrophaceae bacterium UBA2188
GTAAATGTTTGGGGTCAGATTGATCTCGGGCCGTTGTTCATCATCAAACCGTTCCCATTGTTTCTAAATTTTTGGGACAATAATTTTAGACCCTGAATGGGAACCGCTCTCCCTTTCTGTCTCATCGACTTGTTTGCCGCTTCCAAAATGGAGACCACTCGCAACCCGCTATACCCATCACTCAGGGGACACAGTCTTTTCTGGACACACGTGATGAAGTGTTCGCATTCCTTTTTAAGAGGTTCATAGTCTTCAATTCTTGGGCTGTAAATATCACCATATCGATAAGAAAACTGAAATTCTGCAAAGGTATCATAATAAGGCGGGACTTCAACTCCTTTGTCATAGATTTTAATCTTTTCCTGGGGTTCAATATCATTATAAACAAGCATTCTTCTTGATCCCACAATGGTCGTTTGACGAATCTTGTTTGGGTCGAGCCAGCTGCTATGAATAAAAGCAATCACCCCATTTTTGAAGTTGAGCGTTGTGGTCGCCACATCCTCGATCTCGTGATGAAAATGGGCCTTCCCCTGACAATTGACGGACGTGGGGAGGTCTCCGGTAATGTGCAATATGGTCGAAATATCGTGGGGGGCCAGATCCCAGACCACATTGATATCAGGCTGAAAGAGTCCCAGGTTGGCCCGAAGGCAACTGATGTAGAGGATCTTGCCCAGCTCCCCATTTTCGATAATGGATCTGATCTTATTCACCGCGGCAGTATATTCGAAGGTGTGGTCAACCATCAGGACCTTTTCTTTTTCTTCGGCAAGTTTGATTAACTCTAAAGCCGTATCGTAAGAATGGGTGAATGGCTTCTCAACCAAGACGTGCTTGCCGTGAGAGAGGAATTCTTTGGCAATCGGATGATGGGTCTTCACCGGGGTGGCAACGACCGCCGCATCCAGGTCGGGTCGGTCAAGAAGCTCCCTGAGGTCTTTAAGTGTCTCGACTGAAGGATAAAGCCCCTTCATTCGGTCCAATCTTTTTTGGTCTAAATCGCAACAGATCACCTGCTCGATTTTATTGGTCTGAATAAAGTTTCTAACAAGATTTGGACCCCAATAGCCGCATCCGATGACTGCGATCTTCATAAAAATACCCCCTTTAAAATGTTTGCGTATTGTCAAAAGTTATCTCCCCTCCCCCCTCAAGGGGGAGGGTTCCCGTTNNCGTTCCTTTTCGATATGTTCCAGAGCGTTTTTTCATAAAACTTTTGACAATATCAATGTTTGAGGTTTGAGGAACGCTACGCTTGAGGGTTGAGGCAAGAAATGGCCCTTCCCTTTCGCCTTAAACCTCCAACCTCTACCCTTAAGCCTCTTTTCATATCTGTGTTACCAGGCCCCCTTGGAAGGGATAAGCGCCTTGACGGTTTTTAACAGTATCTTCAGATCAAGCCAGAAAGACCAGTTTTGGACATAACGCAAATCAAGCCGGACCATTTCATTAAAGGGTGTTGTGCTTCTCCCTCCCACCTGCCAAAGTCCTGTGACCCCGGGTTTGACCTCCAAAATCCTTCTGAGATGCCAGGGTTCATATTTCTCAAATTCATAGGGCAGGGGGGGGCGTGGCCCGACCAGACTCATCTCCCCTTTCAATACGTTGAAGAATTGAGGAAGCTCGTCAATGCTTGTCTTACGGATGATTTTACCGACCCGAGTGACGCGGGGGTCAGATTTCATCTTAAACAGCTGACCATCCTCGCCTCCCTGATTGATCTGATCCAGATCCCCCTTAATTAAATGTGCGACATATTCACGGTGGATTTGATCATCGATCTTCCAGTACATCGATCGAAACTTGTAAAACTGGAACCGCAACCCTTTCCTGCCAATTCGGGATTGTTTGAAGATGATCGGGCCTGGAGAGGTCATTTTTATGGCGATGGCCGTGGCCAGCATGAACGGGGAGAAAAGGATGAGTCCTGCGAGTGACCCCAGTATATCCATTCCCCTCTTTAAGGCAATTTGAACGCCATGGGACTCCACGGGCATGTCGAGATCGAGAGGGAATAAGTCCGGAAAATCTTCTTCTGTGAGAAGTTTCTGAAAGATTTGGTCTGGGTAGGTTCCCGTGATGACCGAATAATGGAGGTTTCCGTTTCCATTGGCAATCTTCTCAACGCAGCGGTTCACTCCCTTTTCATCTGTATCCGGAAGGATGAGGCCGACCACATCACGATCAACCCAACCTTTGATGTCGCTTTCGCGCGTATTTCTGTCCAGGGAGGCCACGAGTTCCTGAAGGGCGGTCCTGCTTTTTTCTTCCCTCTCCCGGAAATAGAAGAGCGCAAGGGATAAAGGCGCCTTGGAACGATCCACCCGGCGTTTTTCCCCTCGCAGGCGGCCAAGGAAATGGTGCTTAGGGAGTATGTTTTTTCCTATAAATTGGTAATGACCCATATGATTGACACCTAAATTGAGCGATTCTTAATACTATTTTTAAAGGGTTCCTTTAATTTTAAAATCTACTCTTTCCATTCAAAACTCAAAACTCACAATTTAAGATGAATTCCCAGATAGGCTGCCGCCGCTTCGAATTTTGCCAAATTCTACAAGGGGCATCGCCATATCGAAATGTAAGTGCCACATGATCGTGGGAAAAATGTTAATTACAATAGGGTTCCAGGATTCAAGGGGTCATGGGTTCAAGTGTTTTTATATAAGGATTTAATGAGCCCCTTAAGCATTCTTTCGACATCTCCAATTTCTTTCTGGAGCCTCGACAAGTCTTCTTTTCCAACGAACCCTAAATCGCCAGATTAAAGTATCTGGGTTTCTAACTCGCAGTTAGAGCCATAAGCTACGTATAGTGCTTGTATATACTCACCAGTTGTTTTCCTTCCATATCCTTCAGCAATATTAGATGGTATTGATACAGCAGACCTTCTTATTTGTGATGTCAGTCCATAGATCTCTTCTTTAGGGAACTTTCTTGTTACTCTATAGATCTCCAAACATAATTGATAAGCTTTTTGCCAGACATTTAATTCTTTGAAATTCTTAAGCATTTGTATCCCCCCTTACATAAAACCTTGAATCCTAGAATCCTTGACCGCTTGAACCCTCTCATCAAGCAACCTTTTCAATCATCAAACAATGAATCTCCACAGTGGGTTGATATCCAATCATATTCAAAAGGATCTTCACCCTCTCACTGTCAGGCAGCCATCTTTCAAAAATCCCTAAAAAATCTTTAAAAGGGCCTGTTTTAATACGAACCACGTCATTGGGTTCAAAATGATGTCTCACTTTTACAATGCCCTGCGTGTCTGTTTTTTCTTTGATGATTTCTATAATTTCTTCAGAAATGGGCGTGGGATAGCTACCAAATCCCAAAATCCTTTTTACCCCTCTTGCCCATCGGATCAGGGGATAGTCCTGCTCAAGATCGAATTTGCCAAAGAGATACCCGGGAAAAAGAGGCTTTAATACTTTGTTCATTCTTCCATTTCTTAACGCAAAAGTTTCCATAAGGGGATTAAACATTTCCACCCCCCTTGTTGAGAGATAGGATTCTGCATCTTCCTCCTTTTTGGGTTTTGTTTGAATGACATACCATAAGTTCATATGAAGAACCTCAAGTGAATCAGATTTTGTGTCTAAGACTTTTTTCCATATTCCCTGTACTTATTCCAGTTGCACGCTTCTTGATGAACCGATCTCTTTCTCAATCGTTCAAACTCGCAGATCATTTTAAATTGTATTTCCTCATTTTGTATATCAACGCGTTATAACCAATCCCAAGTAATTTGGCTGCCCGTTTTCGATTCCAACGAGTCTCCTGTAAGGTGCTTTGAATAATCTCCACTTCGGCAGCCTGAGCGGCTTTTTTCCTCACTTCTTTTAAGGTAAATGAATTCTTTTCCATGGGGGAGTTGATGGATGAATTTTCATAGAATCCGAGACCCACTCCTCCATCCAACCTTGAGCTGGAAAGGCTCTGCAGCACTGTGCCTTCATCATCCAGTATGACCATCTGTTTAATCATCCTTTCCAGCTCAGCGATGTTTCCAGGCCAATCATATTCCCTGAAAACATCCATCGCCTTTGATGAAAATGGTGAGATATCCCTCCCGTATCTCTCCTTATAAAAATTGAGATAATACTGCGAAAGAGAAATGATTTGTGTCTTTCGGTCTCTTAAAGGGGGAACGGTAACGCTGACAAAATGGTTTTTTGAAAGAGGGCCGCCATTGAAATACCCTCCATTGACGGATTTTCCCAACTGATCCCTGAAAGTCAAAATCAAACGCGGCCCAATTAACCCAACTCTATGCATTCCTGTTTGGGAGTTAAAAAAATAAAATCTTCTGCTTTCGAGGAGTTGCAGAAGTTTCGCCTGGATGGAAGCATCAAATTCTTCGATATCCTTAACAAAAATTGTACCAATTTCGGAGGATCGGGCCTCTTCCATGATTTGAAAAAAGCCTCCCGATGAGTCACCTCTTCTAAACTCTAAAGGTCTGCTTGAGAGGGCCTCTTTTGAAATCAGAGAGTAGTCTAATTTAAAGAAAGATTTATTTTCCCAGGGAGAATTCAGATGGATGAACTGCGCAAATAATTCTTTCTCCGTACCGACCTCGCCGGTAATTAAAACCATGATGTCAGTCTTGGCGATTTCATTAAGAATCACCTTGATCTTACACATCTCATCACAGTCAGAAAAAATGATTTGATGGATATCCATAGGGGTAGAAAATAAAATGCAAATTTTATGCCTTTTAAAGATAAATAATTGTTGTTTTTATAACCTTCTGAAATTAATATTATTTCTTTATTAACATCCGTTGAAAAAAATTTTAAAATGACAAAAAAGTTTTAAAAATTTTGGAAAAAGTAGTAAATTATTTCCACTTTTTCCAAAATGATTTCCCTGACCCTGTATGCAAGGCTTTTGAAAAGCTCCTCCAGTATCTCCCTCTGAAGAGTTCTTTCTGTATCTCAATGATATTTCAAGAGATTTAAAAGAAACGGGGTGAGGCTGATCGAGTCTAAGCCTACAGGAAAAACCAACAAGGAGGTGAGTCAAAAGGGGGTGTATCAACAACGGAAGTCAGGGATAAACTTAAGGCAACCTCTAAAAATGTCATTCCTTTGCTTGCGCGACGTAGCGCTTCAGCGCGCAGGCGTGAAAGCAGGAATCCACAAGTCTTTGAAATAACTGGACTCTCGCCGGAGTTTACCCCGTACTTGATATGGGGCGGGATTGACGAATTAGCCTTCTAAGATATCCCCTCCCCGCTGTGGGAGGGGATAAAGGGGAGGGGGGACCAAACGGTCTATATTTTGTCCACCCCCACCTTCATCCTCCCCCATCGAAGGGGGAGGATATTTTTAAGGAAATTTCAAATATTTTTGGCTAGGAATTATTAGAGGTTCCCTTAACCCCCTTCAGGTATGAGTTAGGCGGCCCGCCGCGTCTTCTTCTTGAGCCGGCTGATCCGCCTTCTTAAAATCTCAGCCATCTTCAAATGTTTCTGCTGGAGGAGCTCCTCTCTCTTGGCCCTCAGTGCTTTCACCTTCTGTTTCAACTCGGCCACGGTCAGGACCACCTTTTCCTTTTTGCCAACAATGTGTTTCTCTTTTTTTACTTCTGGTTCTGGAATGCCTTTGGCAGCGCGAATGGCGACAAGCAACTCTTCTTTTTTCATTGCATGGACGCCATGGACTCCCGGCAACCCGAGAGCCATCTCCCGCAGTTCTTTGGCAGTCATCCTCTCTAAGGGTTTCTCTTTCTTCTCCATAAGATCGCCTCCTCGCCCCCCCACCCTCACCCTTCCCCTCGAGGGGGGAGGGAGGGGTGGGGGTGGATTCTCATACTATTATTTTTGCAACGTTAAGGTTAAGGAATTAAGGCAATTCCTCAAAGACCCATGACTTAACCCAATTACATAACGAGCCTCTTTGCCTTAGCCCAAAGACCTTATCCCAGTCTTTATAAATGCTGAATCCCCAATTCTATTTCGAACCCAAATTGTTTTCCAGGTTCCAGTTCTAATGGCCAGGAAAGAAGCAGGCACGAACCTTGATAAATCCTCTCAAACCCGCTCTCCGAAAGCGAAACGGTCTCGATGGGAAAACGCCAGAGAGTGCAACGTTGATCCGTTTTTAAAACCACTTCCATCTTGTTCCATTCATCAACCAAATGAGCCTCTGTCACCTCTTTTATCTCACCGGCACTTGCCAGCCTCTGGTCTTCAAGTGGGTGTCCGGGTATTTGGTAATATCGGTCCGGTGCATCCCCAGCCAAAAGATTGATATTCAACTCGATGCCGAAGTTTGTCTTTCGCCTCTCCCCTTGATAGCTGATTTGATAGCTGGCCTTGACTATCTTTTGATTGGCAGGAATCGTAAAACTTTTTTCTATCCGAATCGGGTCTCTTTTTCCAATCCTGGCAAGGCCCCCCGATCGGAAAAAAAAGACTTCCGGATGTTTCCTCTCTCCTCTAATCTCAATCTCATAAGACTCCTCGATAAAATCCCCTTCCCCCGGATAGGGACCTTTTCGAAAGGACTCAAAATCCATCGGCTCAGGAATAAAATGGTCCAGGAAAGAGGTTTTTCGATAGGCGTCAAACTGGAGATACTGATCTAAACCCTCCTCCTTGGAATCAAAGATCTCATGGATGGTCTTTGTCTTGGCTGTCGATGCCTCATCTCTTGAGCCTTGTCCTCGTTCATGCAATAATTTTTGATGATAACCCTCTTTCCTCCGCGTAAGGGTCCCGAGGATATTGAAGGCTTTTCCCCGATCATCCATCTCTAAGAGGCTTCCCCCGCGGCTGCTGAACAGGAGCACTATTTCAGGATTCTTCAAAAGAACTTCCTCATCCCCGTCTCCATTAAAATCCAATCGCTCCACCTCGATCCATTCCTTCTCCCGATGGGCCTTTTGATCATAGAGCCTTTCCGCCCTGATCAAGTTTTCGTAGAGGGCATGTCGAAGATGAGGAAGGTAGAGTCCCCCAAAAACGCCATGCCAGTAGGCGTCGTTGCATTGGGCCCGATGGAGATACAGAAGGGGATCCTCCCTGTCAGGGACGACCCTCCTTTTTTGATTTCCGATTTTCTCTCGAAGATGAAGGGTTCTTTTATGCAGATCGTTCGACTCAGGATATTTGGCAAAGAAATTTCTCCAGAAGCCGCCTTTCAGAAACATTCTAATCTGTTTCCCCTCGGCCGAGTCCTTGAGTGGCTCAATCACCTTTCCATATTCCACCATGGCCTCTGTGGGAAGGCTCCATTCATCCATTTCCATATAAGAAGAACAGGCGAGGTAGACCCTCCCGAGCGGCTTTCTGCAATGGGCATAGGTTCCAAGGGGCATGGGTTCAATCCAATCCAAATTTTCTCCAATCAACTGGAAGAAACGTTCTAACCACCCCTCCTCATAGACCGAATGG
Source organism: Syntrophaceae bacterium UBA2188 (assembly GCA_002327985.1). Lineage (GTDB taxonomy): Bacteria > Desulfobacterota > BSN033 > BSN033 > UBA1163 > UBA1163. Next base: position 7,412 of record DCVM01000152.1, read on the forward strand.
TAAGTATAAGGCCAGATCCCGAATTTCTCGCCATCGTCGGCAAAAATAGCGGCCTTGGAGGAACCCCGAAGTCGGGAGAGGAATTCGAGGGTTTCTTCCGGAGGGTGAAAAGGAATGATGTACCGCAACGTCTCATTTCCCGGAAAAACCTTCAGAACCTTTCCCTCCTCTTCAGTGAGATAATACCCAAACAGATCTTCTTCTCTCAATCCGGATTTCTTGAAGTGGTAATCATCGATGGTCACATACTCCACGCCCGCTTCCTTCAAATACTTCGGAAGATGGGGCTCCCAGACCCTTTCTGCCAGCCACATACCCTGAGGGGTGACTCCCATTTCCTCTTTGATCTTTTGGGTCAACCTCCTGATCTGTCCAACTTTATCCGCATCCGGGATGACCGCTAAGATGGGTTCGTAATATCCCCCGGTCATCATCTCTAATTGGCCCTTCTTGACCAACCCTTTTAATGTTTCCAAAAACTCCGGATGATGATCTTTAAAAAAATCCCAGAGGATTCCGGTATAGTGAATCGAGATCTTCATGAACGGATATTTTTTGAGGACTTCGATGAAAGGGAGGTAGGCTTTTTCGTAGGCATATTCCAGGATATGGAGAAAATTTCCAACTGGCTGATGGTTGTGAACACAAAAAAGGAAGGCCACCTTCTCCATGAAGGTAATTTATATGATTTCCCAGGCCAAATCAACCCCTCTTGGAATAAAAAAGGAGTTAACCTCATCGGCTAACCCCTTCATCAATCTAATGGAAGAAGTTGTCGTGGCTTCTTTACCCCGTTAGAAATTTTTCTTTGTTAACCATTAACCAGGAGTTCCCTTTTGTAACCTACTTCTAACGGGGTTTACCTGTTTAGGGGAAAGGTCTAAATCCCGCCACTTCTTTTACCCAGCCTTGGATAGTCTTTTTGATGCGGGTCCAGTTTACCTCCCAAAACATCCTCGGCAATCTTTCCTGATCAACCTCATCAAAGTAGCTCAGGCCGTAGAGGACGTGGCCAATATCCTCAACAGAGTACTTTTTTTGATAGAGGCGGAGCATCTCCCTCAGTTTGAAACATCTCAAACCCAAAGCGTAGATATCCACGAAATCTTTCTTTGAGCCTCGTTGACTGAGAGCCGAAAGCTTCATGCAGGTCAGGTCTTCAAGAGAGGCTAATGGGCAAGCCGCCTGTTGCCAGGGAATAAGAGGCTTTAACAGCGGATACCTGTATTCCAGAAAACTGACCCGCACTCCAGAAATGGTCCCATGAAGTGTACCCCGTTCGATCTGCCGGGTAGTGAACTACCCCGCAGCAAGCTGCGGGGCATCAAATTCTCTAAAAAACTTTCCTCCCCCTTGATGGGGGAGGATTAAGGTGGGGGTGATGATAAGATCATTTCCCCCTCACCCTAACCCTCTCCCCCCAGGGGAGAGGGAGGCCATTCATCCCCCCAGCAGAGCTGAGGGGTATTCTGGCATATTTTTATAAAGGGAATTCCTTGATCGCGAATCTCC
>DCVM01000161.1:0-970 GCA_002327985.1 Syntrophaceae bacterium UBA2188
GGGCGGATAAACTTAGGGCCCCCTGATATTTTTTAGCTTCCCTTTGAGCCTTTTCGATTTGGATGTCCCACTGTCTCAATCTCTGGATGATTCGGTTGATTTGCTCGCTTCTTAAATTGATTCGTTTAAAAGCATCGAGAATTTCTTCCTGCTTTTTTGCAATCTCTTCTTCCCTCTTCTTTTTAGAGGATTCCCTCTGCAGGGTTCTCCATTTTTTTTGAAGGAGCTGAGTTTTATTTCCACCTTTACGGATTTTATCGATGAGATGAAGGACCCTCATTTTTTGAAGGCGTTCTACCTTAGGATTAGCTTCCTCATCGTCAATCTCGTTAGTGACTTCGCTGATTTTGGTCTTGCCGGTTCGTAGCGTTTTTCCGAGGCTGATGATTTCCCGGATCGCAATCGGACAACTGAGCACCACACGGAGGACCTCCTGCTGTCCACTTTCGATCCTCTTGGCTACCTCCACCTCTCCCTCACGGGTCAAGAGTGGAAAGGATCCCATCTCCTTCAGGTAAATCCTGACAGGATCGGCCGTCTTGACAGGAAGACCCGCATAGCCGATTTCAACCGTTTCATCCTCCTCGGCGAGTTGAACATTTTCGTTCTGGGTATCGATTTCTGGTAAGTCAACGAATAGATCGATTCCCAACTCTTCGGATAGAAGGATAGGATCTTCGCTTGTCTCAAGAAGAAAAGATTTTTCCAAACCCCCTTCTTCCAGACTGATCTCCTTTTTCCAATTTCTTTGCATTCAATTTATTCTTAATGAGGCTCGTGAAGGGTTCTGCACTGAATAAAAAAAACCGCAAAAAAGTTGGTTAGAGTTCTTTGCGGTTTTCCCCGTTTTAAGAACGACCATAGGCTCTTTGCAACTAAATCCACACCGACTATAAGCTATTTCCATCTAAATAGCAAGAGAATTCTTAACTTACTGATATTACTAATTATTCATGATTATTTCTCTATT
>DCVM01000161.1:1063-11162 GCA_002327985.1 Syntrophaceae bacterium UBA2188
TGGCTGAGGCCGAGATAAAATTCCTTAATATCCTCGTTCTCCTTTAATTTGGGGGACGCTCCATCCAAAACGACCCTTCCGTTTTCCATAATGTAACCGTAGTCTGATGTGGAAAGTGCGATATTTGCATTCTGCTCCACCAGGAGGATGGAAGTCTTCTCCTCCCGATTAATTTTTGTAATGACTTCGAAAATATCCCTAACGAGAAGGGGACTGAGCCCGAGAGAAGGTTCATCGAGAAGCATCACCTTTGGGTGGGACATCAGAGCACGACCCATGACCAGCATCTGCCTTTCTCCACCCGAGAGATAACCGCTTACCTGTCTTCCAAGGTCTTTCAGTCTTGGGAAGTAGTGGTAGACCTGTTCGAGATCTCTTAGGATTTCACCTTTATCATTTCTCGCATAGGCTCCCACCCAGAGGTTCTCTTCCACGGTGAGGTGTTCGAACATACGTCGGCCTTCCATCACCTGGACGATCCCCATCTGGACGATCTCTTCCGGAGCTTTCCCGTCGATCCTCATCCCATCGAATTCAATGCTTCCATCCGTGACTTCTCCTAATTCTGTATAGAGGACTCCGGAGATGGCCTTTAGGGTGGTCGTTTTTCCTGCTCCATTGGCCCCTAACAAAGAGATGATCTTCCCATCAGGGACCTCAAGGGAGACCCCTTTTAAAACCAGGATCACGTCACTGTAAATCACTTCAATGTTATTCAGACGAAGCATATGATGTAAATGGTATCAGGGTAAAGGTTATGAAGCCAGTTTAGTATAGAGTCAAAAGGTTAAGGCTAAAGAATTAAACACCAGTGACTTTACCTCTTAACAAAACGGGCATCTTTACCATAACCCTTTCATTAAAGCCCTTCATTTTCTATCTGCAATCTGCCATCCCTCTTTATTTCTTCGGAGGGGGTGCCACAAATTCCAAAGTTGTGGTGACCACAGCTCCTGAGTCAGTACCTGATGCCTTTATTTTATAGACTCCAGGAGGAATGGGGTTGAGGGTTTTTGGATCGATAGACAGAATAGGAGTCCATCCCACTCGAAAGAGGGTGTTTAGTTTAGCTGTGGCAGGGACCTCTCCTTTGAAATTGCCTGCATCATCTGCCTCACCATAGGCGATCCCGACATCCTCTCCAGGTTTGACCCCTTGCATTTGGACCCCTGGAGGGAGGACCATATCCACCACCACCATCTCTTTGGGTTTCCAACCCGTACCCGTGAACACAATAGGAGTCCTCAAGATCCCTGGGAATGCCAGCTCTACCTTTTCAGGCGCGACGGCCACCGTCGCTTTTGGTTTCGGAGGTGGAAATAGAGTACTACAGGACAAGAAAGACAAAAGGAACAATAATAGACTGAGAACAACAATTATCTTCTTGAAATAGTTCATCGATTTTACCCCCTTTCCTTAAAATTTGTGAAGGGATACAGCGTCAGGAGCTTTTATCCAATCTGAAATGGAGGTTACCTTTCCTGCTCGAACCTGATAAAATCTGACCTCCCAACTTCCTCGGCGTGATGTTGGACTGTAGGCACACGGACCTTGTAGTCCAGCTCTCTCCAAACCTGTGAGTTTTTGGTAGGCCTGATACATAGCTTCCCCATCCAACTTTTTGTAGCCCACTTCTTTTAAAGCGATTTTCAGCCCTGCCTCGAATGTCATGGCCCAAAGCATTCCAATTGTATAGACCTCGTTCATATCTTCCAATTTTCCATGCCCGTATTTCACCCAGAGATTTGATAAGGGATGTTTTCTGGCATCGTCTCCACGGAGATAGTAAGAGACGATAACCGTTCCTTCCAAGGCTTCGGGGTGAAGCCTCACACCGAGAGAGGTGGGTCCCCAATAATCACAGAAAAACTGGATGGTTTTGGTTAAGCCCAATTTATGAGCATCTCGAATTACATTGGTAGGTGTTGGGTCAACGCCACCCACGAAGATATAATTCACTTCTGCTTTTGCCAATCGGCTGAGATAAACAGTATGATCCATTGTTCCTGGGGGAAAAAACTCTGGCGGAGCTAAGGTCACTCCCCTCTTCTCAGCATACTCTTTTCCACCTCGGAGAGGTTCCTTGCCATAAGCACTATCCCAGGAGATGAAACCGAGTTTGGGCATTCCTGTTTTCCCCTTTTTCTTCCAATCTGCAAGGAGCCAATCAACGGTGGCAGCAAAAGCATCCTGGTAGGTTGGGCCCCAAACAAAGATCCTACCAAGATTAGCCTGAAATTCTCCGTCTCCTGGAACGAGTTGAACTATTTTATCTTTTGTCGCCAATGGACCAACGGCTTTCCCAATAGGGGTGCCGATGGCATTGGCCACCAAAAGTTTGGGTTCTGCCCTGTAGCGTTTGTATGCAGAAACCCCTCTTGCTACATCGTAGCGGGTGTCGACACCGATGAATTTTACTTTCACGCCGTCTACGCCGCCTTTAGCATTTAACTCCTTGAAATAGTCCTCAGTGCCCATATCTCCCGGAACATTGAGACCTGCAATGGCTGCGGTATAATCTGCCAGACTCAGATAGGTGACTTCCTTTTGGGCATTACTTTGCAGAACTCCCGTGACGAAAAGAAAAGTAAAAATTAGAACCCCACACAATATCTTTCTCATCATAGCCTCCTTTCATTTTTTCCTTCACGGCCAAACCATAAAGCGTGAGGTGTAAGTCGTAAAGGGGTTTTACACCTTACCCCTAACACCTTACTTGACAACGTTCAGGACATCGTTCANNAACGATGTCCTGAACGTTATCACCTTACTCCTTACGGATTAGGAATTTCGAATTTTTCTTTCACCACCTCCCCTCAAATCCCCCCAACCCCCCTTTGCTAAAAGGGGGGTTGGGGGGATTAATGTGAAAATGGGTAGAGCCGATAAGAGGTCTTGAAAATTTCCCAGCGATGGGCCAGTCCTCTCGGCTCGTAGATCAAAAAGATGATAAGGACTATACCAAATACGGAGACACTCATGGAAGCGGCTGGGTGGATCCCTATCCAAGGAAAGATACTCGCTAACAAGGGGGCTGCAAACATTACTCCCTCATCTAAAAGGCGAAGGAAAATCACTCCAAAAAAAACTCCTGGAATACTTCCTCCACCCCCAACGATGAGCATCCCTATGTAGTTCAGGGCATGGAGCAATGTAAATTGCTCAGGGTGAACGACTTGAATCCAGTGGGCCCATAGAGACCCAGCGATCCCGGCATAAAAGCAGGAGATGAAGAAAGCAAGAAGCTTATACCGATAAAGTTCGATCCCCATCACCTCGGCTGCCAAATCGTTGTCCCGGATAGCCACGAAGGCCCTGCCAACCCGGGTCCGCACCATATTGCGGGCACCATAGGTCATCAGTAGCATCACAGTAACAATGATATAGTAAATTTTTTCATCACTGTCGAAAGTGAAACTTCCGATCTGGGGTGCAGGGGGATGAAGGCCCTGAGTCTTTCCTGTGATATCGAGGTGAGGGATCAACCACATCACCACAAAATGGATCGCGATGGTGGCCATGGCGAGATAAAAGCCTTTGATCCGAAGAGAAGGAGCACCGCCTCCCAATCCAATCAAGCCTGCTACGATTCCTGAAATGGGTAGAGCTAAAAAGAAGGAGAGCCCCACCTTCCCAGTGAGGATGGCTGAAGTATAAGCGCCGACTGCCATGAAGGCAGCCTGTCCGAAAGAAATCTGGCCACAGTAACCGCTGACAATCTGAAGACCGAGAACGATAATGATGCCAATACAGAGACTATTGACCAGGCTGATGAAATAATAGGAACCGAAGAGAGGAAAGAGGTAAAGGAGAATGAGCGCTCCGATCAGAAGTCCCCAATGCCTTTTGATTCTTAAGATAGCCATGTCCTGGCTATAACGCTCATCAAACGTTCCGCAAGGTCTCATCCTTCAACCCCAAATGAAATACAAAAAGGAATAGTGGAAGAATGGAATATTGGAATAATGGGTTTTTGAGAAATAAATTTGTCTATCATCATTCCATCATTCCAGTGTTCCATGATTCCGGTACTACACTCTTTCAATTCTTTTCAATCCAAATAGTCCGTAGGGTTTTACAAGTAAAACAATAAGAAGCAGCACATAGGCTGCCACATCTTTAAGGCCGCCCCCAACCAGAGGATCGAGATAACCTGCGAAGAGATTCTCAAGGATTCCAAGTATAAGCCCAGCCAAGAGTGCACCGGGCAGAGAATCCAACCCTCCAAAGAGAGCGACGATCAAACCTTTGATGCCGATATAGGGAAGGGGAAAGTGAATATCCATTACATACGCCGTGCCCATTCCAGCCACTGAAGCGACGATTGCAGAGATGATCCAAATAAGAGAGAAAATCGTCCTAACATTGATTCCTGTGCTCTGGGAGAGTTGATGATCCTCTGCGGTAGCACGCATCCCCAATCCTGTTTTGGTGAATCGAAAGAAAAGCGCCAAGAGGAGGAAGACTAACAGGACCACAGCAAAACTGATCAACTGCACGACCCGAATAGGCACACCCACCACTTCGAACTCCCCGAGAGATAATAGAGTGGCATAGGTTTTTGATTCACCCTTGAGAATCAGTTGAAATACTCCGTCCAAAGCCATGAAGATGGCAAAAGTCATCAGAAATGCGGAAATCAGAGGCTGACCGATCAAAGGCCGAAGGGTGATGCGCTCCACAAGCCAACCCATGATGGTAGAAGAGACAAGTGCTAACAGGATGCTGATCGGAAGAGGAAGATGTAGAACAACGAGACCAATCCAGAAGAAGAGGCCACCAAAAGCCAAGAGCTGGCCATGGGCCAGGCTGACGACACGGGTGGATTTATAGACCAGGACGATCGCTGCGGCCACGAGGGAATAAAGGCCGCCGATCATCAAACCTGGGATGGCAAGTTGAAGGAATTCTTTCACTGGATTTCCTCCTTCACCTGATTGATCTGGATCGCTGTCTTGATCACTCCTTTTCTTCCATCCCGATAGGTGATGGAGGCCTCCACTTTATACTCTCGATCTTTTCCATAGAGTGCTGTGATCAAATCGCTATAACGGCTTTCAACAAAGGTCCTTCTCAATTTCCTGGTTCGTGTTAGTTCTGCCTCATCTGCATCGAATTCCTTATGAAGGTTGACGAATTTTTTGATCCTTGACCACTCTGGAAGAAACTTGTTAATCCGTTGGACATCCTTTTTTATCAATTCAATCACTTCCGTTTTTTGAGAGAGGTCGGTGAAGGTAGTGTAAGGGATACGTCTGGCTTCGGCCCACCGACCGACGTTATCCAAATCGATGTTGATGATGGCCGTGACATAATCTTTATCCTCGCCTCCGATGACCAGGGCATCTTTGATATAAGGGCAGAACCGTAACCGGATTTCAGCAAATTGAGGTGAAAATTTTCGACCGCCCTTTAATTCTTTGAGGTCCTCCATGCGATCGATGACGACGAGATGACGGTCATCATCGATGTAACCAAAATCACCCGTATAATACCAGCCATCACGAATCTTCTCCTGAGTGGCTTCAAGATTTTTGTAATATCCTGAAAAGATGTTCTCGCCCTTCACCAATATTTCGCCCTCAGGGGAGAGACGGATCTCCACGCCTGGCATGGGGGGGCCACAGGTTTCATATTTGATTTCCCCATCGAGATGGATTGTGACCAATCCCTGCTCCGATCCACCATAGAGTTGCTTAATATTTACGCCGATCGCCTGAAAATAGTTGAGGATCTCGGGGCTGACCGCGCTTCCCGCAGTATAAGCACATCGAATCTGGGAAAGCCCCACCCGATCCTTGAGAGGGCGAAAAAGGATACCGTGGGCAATTTGATGGAGGCATCCCAAAAATGGGCCCAATCTTTTTTTAGAGGAGCGATACTCTGCGGTTTTATAACCGATGGGCAAGAAAACTCGATAAAGCCATCTTCTCAGGGCTGACGTATCGGTGATCTTTGCCTGAATCATCCGATTGATGTTCTCCCATAATCGGGGAGCGAAGAAAAGGATGCTGGGTCCGATTTCCCTGATATTCTCCTGTACAGTCTCAGGCTCTTCGGGGAAGTTGACCTCCATGCCTGAGACCAGTTGGCCGGTCACGCCAACCGCCTGCTCAGCAATCCACCCTGGAGGAATAAATGAAACGTACCGATCGGAATCAGACCAATGATCGACATCGCGCCAGGCATAAGCAATGGCGACCAGCCCTCGGTGGCTGATCATGGCCCCTTTGGGTAAGCCGGTGGTCCCGGAGGTATAGCAGATTAAAGCAATCTCTTCTCCCTTTCCATTTTCAACACTTTCCTCAAAAAGACCGGGATGGTTCTTTTCATAATTCTTGCCAAGCTGGAGCATATCAGGAAAATTGATTAAAATAGGATCTTCATAATTCCACAATCCCTTGGGGTCCCAATAGATGACTTTTTTGACTGAGGGAAGGTCTTCTTTGATCTGAAGGAGCTTGTCCACCTGCTCCTGGTCGTGGGCGACGACAAATGTGGAATCCGAATCCGTCACGTAAAATTTTACCTCAGGGGGTGTGCAATCGGTAAAAATTCCAACCATAGTTCCCCCGATCGCTTGAACCCCTAATTCGGCCCAGAATATTTCAGGTTTATTTTCTCCGAGGATTGAAACCTTATCCCCTCGTTCCATTCCGAGGGAGAGGAGGCCGAGTGAAAAATATTTGACATTCTCATAGTATTCCTTCCAGGTAAACCGTTGCCAGATACCACGGTCTTTCACCCTCATGGCAATCCTTCGATCACCATATTTCTCAGCATTTTTTTTGAGAAGCTTGGGTAGAGTGTTTTCAGTCATAACGAATTAAACCTAATCAAAAATGTAAGAAGTGTTTTGTTTTAAGTGCTAAATTTGCATTTTGTAATTTGCAATTTTCACTGATTATTGTCACTTTCTTCCTCTCCTAAATAGGCCCGGATCACCAGGGGATTTTGCCTGATTTCATCGGGGTTTCCTTCAGCAATTTTCTTTCCGAAATCAAGGACCACCAACCTTTCAGCAATATCCATCACGACTTCCATATCATGCTCCACTAAAACAATAGGGATATTTTTGAGTTCATGGATGTCAATGATGAATCGGGCCATATCCTCTTTTTCTTCGAGATTCATCCCGGCCATGGGTTCGTCGAGCAAGAGAAGCTTGGGTTCAAGGGCAAGAGCCCTTCCCAGTTCGACCCGTTTTCGAACACCATAAGGAAGAAGGCCCACGACCTTCTTCCGGTACGGTTCCATTTCAAGAAGATCGATGATATCTTCTACCACTTCCCGATGCCGTATCTCTTCCCTGCGTGCTGGACCGAAGTATATGGCCCCAGCAAAAGCCCCCCGTTTCAAGTGGAGATGCCTGGCTGCCATCAAATTGTCCAACACGGAGAGACCCGTGAAGAGTTCTATGTTCTGAAAGGTTCGTCCAATCCCGATCCGGGCAATTTGGTGGGGAGGGAGATGGTAAATGTTCTGATCTTCAAAAACCATCTCCCCTTTTTGAGGCCGATAAAATCCATTGATACAATTGAGGATGCTGGTTTTTCCTGCCCCATTGGGTCCGATGACGGCAAGCATCTCTCCCTTTCTGACATCGAAACTGACGCCTGAAAGGGCAGCGACCCCTCCGAAATTCAACCAGATGTCGTTGACTTTTAATTTTGCAGAAATGTTTTTGTCCTTTTGGAAGAGGGAAAATTAAACGCTATCATCCTATAAGATCAGGTTATGTGATGTCAATAGAAAAAATTGACAGGCTCTCCAAATATGTGGTAAATAATCCGTAGGAAACAATGAAATCTTGGAACAATACGTTATTCTCTTAATGTTTTTAAGGGCGATTAGCTCAGTTGGATAGAGCGTTGGTCTCCGGAGAGGAAAAAGACCAACGCTCTTTTTGTTTGAAATCATTGGTAAAACGTTGATGCCATTGGGAAAGAGGAATATTTGAAATATAACGCTGTATATCAGAAAGTAACTGCTTTTATCGCAAAAATAGTCATAAAAACCGACACGGTAGATTTTCTTGAAAAAAAGCAAAATTAATGTAGTTTATAGTCAACGATATTATTGAGTCAAAAACACCGCATACCCGCAAACCCTTTATAATCAATTGTTATCTGCCAGCTAACATCAATTATTTTCTTGACATATTTTAAAAAATATTGTTATAGTGTTTTTGTGATTTAAAAGGTTTTTTGAAAATTTGCCATTCCCTACATTTCTAATTCAAAGGAGGATTGAATTAGAAATTACCAAAACGACTGATATAGAAATTCTATATCATCGCACATGGTAAATACTTAAGATTTGACAATCTTAAGTCCCTTTAGGGGAGCCGAGTCCGAGAGGATGGTCGGATTTGTTTAGACCATTGTCTCTGATTTGGCTCCCCTTTTTTTTAGACAAAATTTTTAGAGGAGGTTGAGGAAAGATGAATGCGATAAAACTTGCAAGAGTTCTGGACAATTTAAAGGCAATTAAAACATCGAAGGAAGCGGGAATGGACAAGGCTACTTGGTCGTTAATTGAGAACGGATGGCGCAAGCCGACCGCAGAGGAACTGAAAAGAATTAGGAGCGTTTTACCCAGCTATAACCGAGCGGTCGAAATCCTTGGAGTAAAACAAGCCAATGATGAATAAGGAGCAGTATCTCACAATCACCGAGTTAAGTGAGTATGTGAAACGATCAAAGCCGGCAATACGCATGCTGGTTTTGAGGCGCGCTTTGCCATTTCGGAAAGTGGCGGGGAGATTGCTTTTTTCAAAAGAGGAAATTGATCAATGGATTCAGATGAGCAAAGGAATCGGTATTGATGAGATATTGGGAGAGAGGATGAATAAAAAATAAAGAGAAGGCTTATGGAGGGGTCAAAGGGGAATCCCCCATCCCCCTCACTTCCCTTAAAGAAAGGGATTTTGATGGGTCGCTATAGAAAAATTGATTCAAAAATGTGGGGAGACGAGAAATTTGCAAGCCTCTCGAAGTCAAAACCGAACGGTCAGACCCTTTGGATTTTCCTACTCACCGGGCCTCATGCGAATTCATGCCCAGGGCTTTATGCCGTTGGCGAGCGTGCACTTGCAGAGGCTTTAGGTTGGCAGCTCAAGGATTTTAGGAGGGCATTTAAAGAAATTTCTATGGTGGGAATGGCAAAGGCAGACTGGGAAAAGAGGGTCATTTTGATTCCCAATGTTATTAAATATGACCCTCCACAAAATCCTAATATCATTAAGAAATGGGGTAAGGATTTCGATGAAATTCCCGAATGTTCTTTAAAGAGGGAATACTACTCGATTATTAAAAATTTTTTGAAAGACTTCCCCGAAGGATTTCAAAAAGCATTTAGGGAATATTTCGGGAATGATTTAAAGAATGATTTAAAGAATGATTCGCTGAATGATTCTATAAATGATTCATCAATACCATATCCTAAACCATATCCTAAACCTAAACCCTATTCCGAATCTATAGATCCCGACTCCGTCGAGATGAAAATTTCTTCTCTCCTTCTCTCTTTAATCCGAAAGAACAAACCTGATTTCAGGGATCCCGATCTTCAAAAGTGGAGTAATGAAATAGACCTGATGATCCAGAAAGAAAAGAGGGACCCTGAACGGATCGAAAAGGTAATACGATGGGCAACGAATGATGAATTTTGGAAGACCAATATTCTTTCAACCAAAAAACTCAGGCAACAATTCGATACACTTGAAATTAAAATGGAAGCCCAAAAAAAGAGAAATGAAATTATAGGCGACGATCCGATCGACAGGAGAGCTCGCCTTATTTTCAGAAGGAAAGGCAGTTCTAACCATGAGGAGACCTGAAAATAATAAAAGGGCAGTTCGGGTTTTAGGCGTTCCCCTTTCCCGTTCTGCCCCTCCGGTGGGGGGGACGGTGAATCTCCCCTGCCGGTTATAAACAGGGATTGAGGCATGAGAGATCAGGAGATACAGGGAGATTTATTTCAGGCGAAAGCAATGGATGAGGAGGCACAAAGAGAGTATGGGGAGGGGAGCGACTTTTGAAGAGAGGAAATTAACAGGTTCTTCCTCCGAACGTAGGCTTGAGGTGTCGGTAACCTC
>DCVM01000009.1 GCA_002327985.1 Syntrophaceae bacterium UBA2188
GCCTATTGTAGCAAGGAAGGGTCCAAGGAGGAAAAAGATTATCAGCTCATTTTTATAGGCAACACACAGGTGGGTTTGATCGGGCTCAAGGAAATCTTTGAGGAGTTGAAGAACCAAAGGGTAAAAGCTGAACCGGAATTGAAACAATTATTGGTAAAGAAGGCAGGGAAAAAGAATTATATTCCTAACTCAGTGAAGGGGGAATATGAGAAAGCTCTTTTCAGGGAATTCAAAAAATTTTTAGGGGAAAAGGTGGAAGAAGAGAAAAGTGGTTTTCTCGAAGTCTTGATCCTCGGTCCAGGCTGTTATTCCTGCAATAAATTGGAACAATATGTAATATGTAATGGCCGTTCTTTCAGAAACCATGATCCAGGCAAGCCTTAATCACGTTACTGATCCAAACATGATGGCTCAATACGGAATCCTTCCGACTCCTGCTCTTGTCATCAACGGTAAGGTGAAGTCTGCGGGGAGGGCTCCTTCTAAATCAATGATTAAGAAATGGTTGGAGGAGGAGAAGGGATGAACCTTAAACGGATCATTTTAAGTTTGAATTCGGATGAGATGATCAGATTGACGAAGATCCTCCTCGACGAAGAAAAAGAGGATGCTTTTCTCTTCATCAAAGAGGTGATTAAACCCCAGGTGGACCAGGCGACCCGGGATCAATGAGACCCATTCCCCTCTAAGCTTCGTGGAAGCTGAAAATGGAAAATTTTCTTAATTTACTTTCTCAATCATTTGCAGATAATCCCTTTCTCGCCTATTTCGGTGTCTTCCTTGGAGGCATCATTTCCTCTTCAAGCCCTTGTGTTCTTGCCACTATCCCACTGGTCATTGGATATGTAGGCGGTTATTCAGAAGGAGATCGGCGTAAGGCTATTCTTTATTCGTTGACGTTCATCCTCGGCCTCTCGATTACTTTTACTATTTTGGGTGCCATTGCTTCTGTGGTAGGAGGCCTCTTCGGTGTAATCAGCCGTGCATGGTACTTTGTCGTCGGAGGGATTGCTGTTGTCATAGGGATAAATTTGATTGGACTCTTTGAATGGAACCTTCCTATACCCGTTCATCTTCAACCAAAGCAAAGGGGAATACTCGGGGCATTCCTCCTTGGCATCTTTTTTGGTATTGTTTCATCACCCTGTGCCACCCCTGTGCTCGCCCTCATTTTGACTTTTGTTGCCTCAAAAGGAGAAGTCGCCTATGGAACTTCTTTATTATTTGTTTACGCCCTTGGACACTGCGCTCTCATCTTTCTGGCAGGAACAGCAACCGGATTTGCCGAAAGTTTCATTAAATCTAAAGGGATTTCGAATATGACGACCTGGGCCAAAAGAGTTGGAGGAGTGATTGTTATATTCGCTGGGGTTTATCTGTTTTATCTGGGAATGACACTTTAAGGTTTTAAAGGGGCAATACTTATGAAAAAATGGACGACCATTTTCTTATGCCTCACGCTTTTTCTTCCGATGCGATTTTTACAGGCTCAGCCATCCCCCCCTGTTCAGATGTACCTTTTCTATGCGGAGGAATGCCCCAGTTGTCAGGCCATTCTCCAGAGCTATGTGCCTAATCTTAAATCGATGTATCCTTTCTTGGAGATTAAAACCTTTGATCTCGCGAATCCGGCTTACTATGAAGCCCTTGCAAAGCTCGAAAAAAAGTTCAACCGCAGGGGCGGAGAGCTTCCGGTCATCTTCATTGGTGACCAAATGCTCTCTGGTGAACGAGAGGTCATGGAAAGATTAGACCCCCTCATCCTCGAATATCAGATAAAAGGGGATCTTGTGCCTTCCCTTCCTCCTATTCAAATTACTTCGGTGACCGAAAATTTAGAAAAAAAGTTTTCCGTGGAACTTGCCTATTTTTACCAAAAGGGATGCTCCTACTGTGACCGAGCAAGTTATTTGTTGAAATATTTTCTGAAAAAATATCCTCATTTAAATATCAAGGAAATCGACCTCAATACCTCTGATGGTAAACGATTAAACGAAACCCTATCCAACCGTCTCAACCTCCCCTCGGAAAAGCGTTTGATCGCCCCAAGTATCTTTATTGGAAATGACTACCTTTCTACAGACGAAGTCACGGAATCCCGGGTCGAAGCACTGATCCAAAAATATAGCGAAGGCGTCCCTGTCGGTGACCGGAAATCTATTTCACCTCCCGCCTTACTATTACCAACACCTGATGAAATCAAAAAAGCAGATACATCGATTATAGAGCGGTTCAAATCCTTTGGGGTCCCGGCTATCCTTTTGGCAGGTTTGATCGAAGGCCTGAATCCCTGTGCTTTAGCGACACTCGTCTTTTTCATCTCCTATCTCACCATGGTAGGCCGGACACGAAAAGAGATTTTCTGGGTAGGAATGGGTTTCACTGGGGCGGGTTTTGTCACCCATTTATTGCTTGGCCTTGGAATTCTGGGTTTTGTTCAACATCTTTCATTTCTACCCCTCTTCTCTCGAATTATCTATTTAATCACTTTTGTTTTTTCCGTATTCCTTGGAATTTTCAGCCTCTACGATTATGTCCAATTAAAGAGAGGACGATCCTCCAAGATGACACTCC
>DCVM01000171.1 GCA_002327985.1 Syntrophaceae bacterium UBA2188
AGATGCTGAACCAAGTTCAGCATGACTTTTTCTCTCTTTTTGGACTTTTTACGAATTCATCAATTTAGATTATTTGGTTAACCTTGTCACGGGTTGAAGGGAGAATCTTGATTGATAAGATTAATAAGATAAAAATAAGGACAGCGCTCACTGCGGCTTGCCAACTTGGATATAAAAGCAGGAGCCCTATGGCAAGAGTGAGAATTCTTTGATGGAGTGACATCTTACCGTGAAAATAGAGCCAGCCTTCCATCGCCGCTCCTAAAAATACAGCTCCAGGAATGGCTGTTAGAACGGCCAGCAAGACCCGCTCCGTGGGCCCAATCATTATTAAAGCGGGATTGATAGCAAAGAAAAAGGGAACGACATATTTGGCAGATCCCAATTTCATTGACTGGTACCCGGTCGCCATGGGATCTGATCCAGCTATGGCTGCAGCCGTTATCGAACCCAATGCAACCGGCGGGGTGATGTAAGAGAGGGCGCCCCAATAGAGCACAAAGAGGTGGCAAGCCATTGGATGTAGGCCCGCTTTAACCAGGGCGGGGACCAGGACAATGGCCAAAAATACATAGCAGGCGGTAACTGTCATTCCCATACCCAGAACAAAACTGGTAAGGGCTCCTAAAGCCAGAATAAGAAGGTAATTATCCCCAGCTAAAAGGACAAGCTCTCTCGAAAAGGAGTTGGCCACACCTGTTCCGGAAACAGCCCCTGCAATCAAACCAACTCCAGCGAGTATGGCTGTAATCTGAGCCATGAGTTTTCCCGATTCAAATAGGAAATCCAAAAATTTTTTCCAGTTGAGTCGGGTGCTCTTTCGTAACATGGCGCAAGCAAATAAGAAAATCATTGTATAGAAAGGAGCCCAGGCCTCCATTCGGATATAGAAGAGGATAAAGGTCAATAAGACTATCGAACCGAAAAAGAACCACCCGTCTTTTAAAGTAGTCCAGAAATTAGGTAATTCCTTCCTTGGCAGGCCCACCAAATTCATTTTGGCGGCATGGGCGTCAACCTGCGTATAGAGAGTGATGTAATAAAGCACAGCAGGGAAGAAAGCTGACAGCATGACTGCCGAATAAGGGACTGCCATAAAAGAGGCAATCAAAAATCCAGCCGCTCCCATGATGGGGGGCGTAATGGTCCCTCCTGTGGAGGCACAGGCTTCTACCGCACCAGCGAATTGGGGGCTATAACCTGTTCTCTTCATCGTTGGGATGGTCACTGAGCCGGTGGTCACCACGTTTGAAATAACGCTACCGCTGAGCATCGACATAAATGCGCTGGAGATCACTGACACCTTAGCTGCCCCGCCCCTGGTGTGGCCTAAAACGGATAGAGCGAAATCCATAAAGAATTTTCCGCCTCCAGAGGTGACTAAGGCTACCCCGAAAATTATAAATCCCGCTAAGAGTTCGCCAACTACCCGGGTTGGAATGCCAATGATGCTTTCCACGCCCATCCCATGATAGCAAGCTGCTTGCATTAGAGTAAATGGGCTTCCCCAAAAAATACCAGGGAGGTACTGGCCGTAAATGGGGTAGAAAGAAAACACCGCACAGATAATGAAGAGAATCAATCCCCCTGCTCGCCGTATTCCTTCAAGAGCCAGAAGCCATAGGACGAAGCTCGCAATGGTTGGAAGCAAAGGGGCCTGAATCTCCCATCCTTTGGTCAAGATATCATAAGCATGGAGCGCCAGATAGAGATTGGTGATGATACAGAGAAGAAAGAGTAACCAATCATACCAGGGGACTCTGCCTTTCTCTTTTTTTGTTGCCGGATAAAAGAGAAAGGTCAGGGACAAAAAGGTCGCTAAAAGATAGTAGAAGTAAGCGGTGCCAATGGGCATAAAACCAGCTATTTGGAGGTGAAATAGCTGGTTGATGATAAGGAATAAGCCAATCGTTGATATGATCGCGCCAAGAATATAGGTTGGACTTCCTTTTAAAAACCTTTGCCCCCTTTCCTTGACATCCTGAGCATTACCGAAATTGGCTGGCATATGGGGTCCTCCCTGATCCGTTTCAAAGATTGGATTCCGTTGAGGCCTCAGATGATTCCGCGCAATACATCCACGGGATCATCTGAGACCATTTTGCAAAGGACCCTATTATTCTGTTGGAACCTCAGCCCTTATCTTCATCCAAAATGGTTCAAAATCTTTGGCATCGAGCTTCTTGGACTGACCCATCGAGACCGCTTTTTCCCAGGCCTTTTGTAAATTCTTTATTCGTTTAACCCCAGCGTCATTCCATGCCTGATGTTCAGCAGTCCATATCCCTTTCTCCTTGAAATATTTGATGGCGCCATCGTGGAAGGGAGCGTCCACAGGGGGAACCCCAGCGGAGTCGATGCGCCACCAGACCATGGTGGGGTGAGCTTTTTCATAGAGCGGAAAAGTTTCGTCCAGAGCCTTTGTCAAGTTATAGACATAATCCGCAGAGGTATCCGCATAGACGGTTCCTATGGGATAGCGGTACTGGACTAATTGTGCCGGGTTATCCTTAGAGAGCGTGGCCCCCACTGTTTCCTTGAACGGTTTGAGGTAGGGAGCTATTTTTAACATCCTTTTCCAACCCTCCTTATCTTCGGGAGGGAAAGGTGGGTAATGAACTCCCCTGGGAGTGCTTGCCAGTTCATAAATGAGACTGGCGGTAACCGTTCCGCAGATCGCATCGACCTGTCCTCCAATGAGGCCCTTTCCAGTGGCCGCATAACTGGGGAATTCCACCTTTTTTACGTCATCCCAGGTCAAGTTGGCAAAAGCCAGATAAGCCTCCATCTTTACATTCAAAGAAGGATTCCCGGGGATCCAGGAGACCCTTTTTCCTTTAAGGTCTTTCAATGTCTTGATTCCGCTTTCCTTTGTGGTGATGACAGCATGAGCGGTTGGAAGAGCGAGGATCACTCTCACATCTTGAGGACCCCATTCATAGGTGGCAAAATCATAAATGCCTTCAGCTGCGAAATTGGCTTCTGTCGCTAACCATCCTACTTCAACCCTTTTTGTTTTCAAAGGCATGAGCCTACCAATGGAAGTCCCTGACGGCATCAGCCTCACCCTGGTTCCATATTGTTTCAGCAGGGCGTCGGCCATGGCCGAAGCATGAACGTATCCCGTGGAGCCTACATCATAACAACTCCAGAGCAGGGTATCGGGCAGTTTGACCGGACCTGCTGCTTGGCTCATGGAAAAGTTGAGGACCACCAGAAAAAATGTGAGCGCTAGAGAAAATAAGTAAATCCTCCATCCCCTTCTCAAATTCTTAACCATTTCTGAATCCTCCTTTCCTCAAAATAGGTTTAAATTATGTTGCCCCAAAAGGGTTGTCAAGAAAAATGGACAATCCTAATTTGAGCTCTTCGGATTGGCCTCCAGGAGAAAGGAGATCCCATCCGATAATTGGGACATTCTTCCTAAAAACAGACTTCCCTTGGCCACAAACATGGCCCTTTTCATCTTGCCCTTTTTCATCGCCTCCAGGGCATGTCCCAGGAAAGGCACGGCAGACGGCACATGGCCCTGGGTCGGAGCATATCCAGGCATGCCTCGCTCCTTGACAAATTTTTCAATCTCTGTCTTATCAATCTGTTTATTCAGGGCCGCCAGAGAGGCTATGATTCTATAATTGGTATAAGGGGTGTCGCCACTCCCTGCGGGCAGGGTGATCTCGGGATTGTGCATCTCGGTCGCATATTTGTCGATCTCGGTCATCTTCAAACCCAGTTTATTTAAGGGTTTGACGATGAGTGAGGTCATAATGGTTTGCTGAGCGGACCCGGCTCCTACATCGTGTTTACCGACAGAATCCAGTCTCATAATGGGACTGACCCCGTCATCCTTGGTGACTAAAAAGGCAATAGCAGCAATAATGTCTTCAAGAATGGGCATATGGTGCTTCAAATGAGCAGAGAACTTCATTCCAACCTTGGCCAAACAGCCCCCCCCAGCGACGACCACATTGTTATAGATGCCAGACTCCACCAAACCGGCTGCATTGATAAGGGCGTGATTGGGAGCACAGCAGAAGGCTCGAATGTCATTGCCTGTCGCATTGACACATCCAACCATCTCTGCCATGGCCTTCGACAAGCTGCCCCCTCCGCGGTTATAGCGGTCGCCGATAGCAGTTTCTGTGCAGTCCAGGACAAAATCAACATCAGTGGGTTTGATGCCGGCCCTTTTAAAAAGATGAAGCATGGCTAAAGAACCAGAGGCCTTAGCCAGCAGATTCTCCATGAGGACCTCGGCCTTCAGTGTATCGTCTTTATCGTGGTCACGCCGCAAAGACCCTACCAAACCACCTTGAAAATAGACGGGCAGAGCGTTTCCCTGCTCAATCGCCTCTTTAATGTTTTCAGGGGCTTTTCCTTCACCCAACTTTTTGACATGTTGGTCTGTGATGAATGGATGCGATGCAAACTTATCCCGGATCTGGTTGACGAAATCAGGGTTTAGCCAAAGCAGGTCAAAATCATCTGCGATTTTCATCCAACCATAAAACTCCTCTTCAGGCATGATCTCCCCAAAAGGACCTTGCCGTTTTCCATTCTGGAAAGAATGTTCATACCAGGGCTTGGGGATCTCATTTAATTCATCCGGGTGTCTATTCCCAATAAAAACCTGATGCGGAGGGTATTTGACCGTCTCCTCATAGCTTCTCAAATGACTCGCAATCTGTTTTGACAAACCATTGTCTTCCAAGAGATCCCGAGAGGGCTTTGATCCGTACTGGACAAAGTCGGGCACATGAACGATGACATAACCCACTTCTTTAATCACAACAGACATGATTATAGAACCTCCTTAACCTATTCGATGATTTTTTTGATAGACGCCTCAATATCGTCCATCTTCAAGTCTCCTCCGGTCAGCCGATCCACCTCTTTTCCATTTTTATAAAAGAGAAAGGTGGGGAGCCCGAAAACCTTTAAGTTCAAACAAAGCCGCCTATTTTTAGAAGCATCGATTTTGGAAATTTTCAACTTCGCTCCGTATTTACCTACCAACCCTTCCACATGAGGCATCAATGCCAAACAGGGGGCGCACTGGGGTCCCCAAAAATCGACCAGGACAGGGACTTCGGATTGAACGACTTCTTTTTCAAAAGAATCTGCATTCACTTCAATGGCCATCAATTTCATCCTCCAATAGAATTAAAATCCGAAGCGCGATATTTTTAACCCAATCCTTCCAACGTAAAGATGGTTGGAGTGTTGACATCGGTCTGGAGAATTTCCAATGCCCTCAGCACGTATTTACGTCGGAGGGTTTTTTCTTGCTCCCTGGTCAAGACGGAATTCCCCACCACGCAGGTGATGCTTTGACCTCGTAAGATTCGATTCACCCCCACCATCTGGGCGACGTTTGGGACAGCCGTGATTTGAACGACAGGAACACCTATTTTTTCAATGCCGGTTGCGATCGTTGCCCCGCAACGAGTGCTTGATCCTCAGGTGGAGGTGAGGATGACCGCCTCCACCCCCCTTTTTTTAATTTCGGCTCCCATCTCGTCTCCCATCTCTGCGCAGCGTCGAGAAACCGTAGCATTACCGGAGGTAGAGAAGAAACTGGGATGGAGTTTTCCAACCTTTCCTTCTTTGATGAGGTCTCGCATGATATCCACAGGCACCAGCCGATTAGGATCCTCCAGGATTTGGACCGGAAAATAACCGGTGTGGGCAATTTCGTAGTCTGTGGATTTAAAACTCTCGGGGAGGAAGGTATCGATCTCATAGGTGGTCCAACGGAGATTTCCTCTTCCGCTCAGACGATCCGGATTTCCCTTTGGCACTAAACCGCCATCACTGACCAGGACAATCTCACAGGTATTGAGGTTTTTGATGGGGGGAGGGGGTGGGATTTTTTCAAACTGAGGGAGGACCACTTCACTTTCAAACGGCTTGTCCAGAAGTTTTACCAGCAATTTATCCACACTTCTCTCTGCAGCCGTCTTATCCATATATTCATTTCTCAAAATAACACGAGTAAAATAGCCGTATTCCTCAGGCTTAGGCAGATTTTCACGGGAAACAAGGCGTGCCTCCTTCTCTCCTGAGACCAGTTTAAAGGCCAGTTTGGTCATATGGCTGATGCTCTCTGCCATGTCCCGAGCGCTGTTGCCGGTCTTGCAGATATAGGCGTACTTTCGGTATAGGTCTACACCAGGATTTTCCTGATACATCCCTGTGACAACGGGAATACCGAACTTTTCGCCTACTGCCTTACAGATAGCGCCACAGGCGACACCGTATCTCCCTGCAGCAAATGCGGGTCCGGCAAAGAAAAGGTCCGGATGATAAGGCTCGATTAACTGAAGCCCTTCTTCCCCAGCCTGCTCAGGATTTTTAGAAAAGTAATTATCCCCGCAGATGACCGTTGCCATCACATCGGCCTGATCCCCCAGCGTTTTTTGTAATGCAAGGCCAGGGCCGATCGGACCTGTCTTGACCATAAAACCGATATCCGCTTTATCTTCACCGCCTATTTGGCCGAAGAACTGGTTGAGATAATGAACCACTTTTAATTTTTTTCTGCTCATGGTTTCCTCACTCGATTGACCAGGGATTAATATTCTTTAACGATAATCTTGGCGCCTCCCAGATGATCGTGAACGCCAGCAATTAAAAATTGTTCGACATCGAGCACCGGATCCCCTGCATGTTGGACAATAGGGTCCGGGCAATAGATTTTGGTATCGGCTGTTCCTCCTAAAAAACGCTCTGCATCCAGAGGAATGTTAATCCTTTCCATGGTTGCCCCCACGGTGATAATCAGATTGACCGCCTCGGCATTGAACAACAACGTATCCGCCAAGGTGCCATAGCTGATCAAGGGTTGGATAAAAATAGCTGTTTTCACTCCCAGCTTCTCGCATTCCTCTGCCACCAGGGCAAGGTCAACATGAGGCAGGCCGCCATGAATTTTGGTCAACACCACCCCATCCGCCCCCAACACATTTTTTACCAGATTAGAAGCCATCATCGCCTGCCGCGACCGGGTCACCGGTTCCATATTGGCCACGCCACAGACCACTCCTGCGAAGATCAAGTCTTTCCCGTGGCGTCGATACAGCTCTTTAATGACTCCATGATTTTGAATCGTGTAGGTATCCAGGGCTCTAATAGTATGGGCCCCCACGACTCCTCCATCCAGAACTTCATTAGGATGAATGATCGTCGGTGTCAGATTCCGGACATCGGTTCCGTAAAAACATGGGTCAGAGATGCCGATGTGGTCATGTTGTGGACTATAGAGCTGATAATAATAGGCCACACGAGGGAGATTCGATTTTTTATTGAGACTTGGGATATCCAGTTCATAAATCTCCACCTCATCCACAGGGTGACCCTCGGCCCCTCGGGCTAAATAAACCGCTGTCTTCAATCCGGCCATTTTTACGGCATCTTCAAAGTCGCGTTCCTCCGTCCCCTCGGAAATAGTGGGAGCAATACAGAGATGCTTCATCCTTGCGTATCTGCTCATTTCTGCTACGAGGCCGGACATATCGAGGAGGGCTGAGTATTTCCGATTCGTGCCCGGGTTCGAGACAAGGACAGTGATGCCCCGAAGGGATCTGGTACGCCCGCTTCCGGCAGTCTGCATTTTTCCGATGAAACCAGGGAAATCCGCTTCCACCTTGTCAATTTTGCATCGGGGTTGGACGACATCCATCAGATTGACGATGCGGACCCGATCACCGGGGTAAACAAAATGGATGTCCACTGATTTAATGCGACGGTCCTTAAGAAGGATCTCTTCCAACTCTTTAGAATTGACATACAACACATGATCCTCGGCATAGGTCTTGGATCCCGGTTTTAAGTCATGAATATCAATGGATTGAATCTCAAGTCTCATAGGAGCCTCTCTCATTTCAGGGATTTCTTATTTTTCGGCAACCTTCAAAGGAATCAGTGCAAATTCGGTTTACGCTGATATCTTTTCACGTATCGCCTTGAACTCTTTCCCTATTTTTTCAATCTTCTCTGGCTCCACGGCCAGCGCCCAGATTCCAACATTTTCGTCATAGACTTCTTCTGGGGTTGCGTCTCTGATTTCGGGTTCCAAGATATGGTACACAGGGAGTTTCAACGAAACTCCTGCCAAAGGCCCGGAAAAGCTGGGATCCCCATCCGTGACTGTTTCGGCAGAGATCAGTGCTCCGTCTAAGTCACTGGCTCCAAGCACCACGATCAAGTTATTTGACGATTTTATTTTTTCTAACCCATCAGAAATTTTCTTGATCTGGGCCTGATTTTCCGGGTCCATGGTCCCTGCAGCTGTTCAGACAAAGCACTCGGTCACAGCATAAACGACATTGGCCCCGGCTGCTTCGAGGCATTTGGCAATCGAGGGCCCTTGAACCCCATCTCTTTCTCCAATGACAATGGCTGTCTTGCCCTTAAGCCAACTGTCCATTTCTAACCTCCTTTCCTGTCCATCAGGGTTTTAGATTTTTCCACTTTTCTTCGATGAAGAACCTTCCATCACTAAAGGAGCCTCTATTTTGATTAAGGCCTCTGAGATCTCACGCGCAGTCTGGATCACCTTGGAAGCCAAAATTTTCTCCATTTGGCTTCTGCTGTATGCGGGCGTGGGTGCAGCAATGTTAATGGCGGCAACGGCATAACCCTGTTTATCTGCAATGGGAGCTGCCACCGCCCGGTTTCCAATGGAGAGTTCTTCATCGTTGATGGCATAACCCTTCTTGCGGACCTTCTCCAATTCATCCATAAACTGATCTAAACTTTTAATGGTGCGGGGGGTGAGGGGTTTAAATTCCAATGTCTTAAAAATGGGTTTGATCTTTTCCGATGCCCCCATTGCCATCAAGACTTTTCCCATGGCTGTGCAATAAACTGGAAGTTTGGTGCCAATCCGAATATCAAAGGGAAGATACTTTCTCTTTCTAATGCGAAGGAGGTAAATAATTTCTGATTCCTCTAAGATGGATAAGTTCACGGTTTCTTGGACTTCCTTGAAAAGTGACTCCAGATAGAATTGAGCGACTTCCTGCCAGGCTAACCCTGAAATACAGGAATGTCCAAGGGTGAGGACCTTTGGGGTAAGGTGATACCTTCTTTGCCCATCCTTTTGAATAAATCCGAGCTCCGTGAGGGTGTAACAGAGGCGAGTGGCCGTGGTTTTATTCGCTTCCAGTGAATTGGCGATTTCAGAAAGAGTGAGAGAATGGTCGGCCTTGGAAAAGGCCTGAAGGACCGAGAGTCCCTTGGCTAACGAATTGATAAAGTACCGGGGTCGTTCGGTTTCGATATTACGCATAGCGTAATTCCATTTTGCAATGTTAAAATCACTTTACACCCTCCTTTCTGGGTTGTCAAGGGTTTTTTTAAGCCTCTGTTCAACCCTCTCCACCTCAGAAGCTCTTTCTGGATGCCTTAAGAATCGTTACCTGGGAAGGTTTCATGTCTTCTTCTCCCGATCATAGCAGCCTTTGGTCAAGTCAGATCGCTCCTGCTTTAAAACTTCCTTCATCACCCTTCCCATTACATTTTTGGGAAGATCGGGTCTGTACTCCAGATAACGGGGCACTTTGAAAGGGTCGAGTTCTCGGGAGAGAAATTCGATCAACTCAGAGTAAGCCAAACATTGATCCCTCTTCAAAACGACATAAGCCTTCACCTCTTCATCCCCGAAACCGGATGGAGAGGGGATGCCTATTACGGCTGATTCCAAGACCCGAGGGTGACGATGGATCACTGCTTCCACCTCCAATGCAGAGATATTTTCCCCTTTCCTTCGGATGATCTCCTTCATCCTACCGGTAAAGAAAAAGTACCCCTCCTCATCTCGATATCCGCTATCGCCGGTATGGAGCCAACCCTCATGAATGGTCTTGGAGGTAAGGTTTTCATCCTTGAAGTAGCCTTTCATGATCGCCGGATTTCGGATGACGATTTCCCCAACAGTATGGGGATAAACTTCCATCCCGTCCGGATTGATCACTTTCACTTCATTTTTAATTGCACCGTCTGGGAGAAGCATGGGAATGCCAATTCCCCCATCCTTCGATTCACTCTCCCTTGGACTCATAATCGCCAAAGGTGACTCCGTCAGGCTAAAGATGGTTTGAAGTCGGACGCCAAATCGCTTCTCAAAATCTCTGAAATGACCCTTCGGTGCACCACCAGCAATCACCTTCTCCACGGAATGCTCTTGATCTTTCTCTGAAACAGGTCGGTTGAAAAGGATATGGGTGAGGGGTAGGAGAAGGACGAGTTTCGTCGCCTGATAGTGTTTGGCCTGCTCCCATAACTTTGAGGCACTAAATTTTTCAATGAGAATGAGACTCGCCCCGGCTGCGAGACTGCCCATCACGGAATAGGCCTGAGCATTAATGTGAAAGAGCGGATTGGCAGTCATCACTCGATCTTCGGGCTCGATTCCCACCATATGGGCATAAGATTGCCCTGTCAGGACATAACTTTGATGAGGGAGCATCACCCCTTTCGGACTTCCTGTCGTGCCGGAGGTATAGACATAGACCGCATGCTCCTCTTCTGCAACGGGGACAGGGGGCAAAGAGTCTTTCTGCTTTTCCACCCACGATTCATAGTGGTAGCCTCTCGGAAAAGGGTCTCCCAGCATGATGATCTGAAGACTTGGATTTTCCTTCTTGAACTTCTCGAGAAAGTCGCGGTGCGCATTCTGGGCCACCAGTGCCTTCGCCTCTGAATGATTCACCACATAGAGGATCTCGCCTTCTTTGAGGGCTAAATTAATGGGAACCATCACCGCACCCATCTTGTTCAATCCAAACCATACATAAAGAAACTCGGGACAGTTGGACAGGAGAAGAGCAACCTTATCTCCTTTTCGAATCCCCAGTTCCAAAAATCCATTAGCGACCTGATTGCTTTTTTGATTCAGTGTGCGATAAGTCACCTCTTGATCTTGAAAATAGAGATAGACCTTCTCTGCATTTCCTTTGACCTGTTTTTCCAAAAGTTCCCTAATGTTCATTTATGAATGAAGATTTTTCCTCTTGATGAATTGGAGAACCAAAATCAAGCCCAATGCGGCCATGCCGAAAAGATCGGTATAAACTCCAGGCTTAATCAATGTAAAGCCACCTGCCAGAAGAATGACTCGAGAAAGTATTCCTAAAGGTCCTAACATTTGTCCCATCAGTCCGGAACCCAGTGCGATGCAACCCAACATGGCCGTGAAGAAGGCCCAAAGAATATTAAGAAAATCACCCTGCCAGATCAGCACGGGTTGGAAGACGAAGAAATAGGGGACGATATAGGCAATTAACGCGAGACGCATCGCCATGAATCCAACTGCAAAGGGCGGAGCGCCGGCAATCCCGGCCCCTGCGTAAGCAGCCA
>DCVM01000121.1 GCA_002327985.1 Syntrophaceae bacterium UBA2188
CGAGATTCACAAAATCCACAACATACCAGCCAACGGGTTGTTGGCGACGAAACTTAAAACCTTCTATCTGTCTGTCTCTGAGATGCCTCCACAGGTGCTGCTCTGTATCCGTAGAGTATTTCCTGAGTCTTCTTGCTACGCCCGTCAGGCGTTTCACCCCCACCCTTTGCCCTCCCCCCTCAAGGGGGAGGGGTCCCGTTCCTTTTCGATATGTTCCAGAGCGTTTTTTCATAATACTTTTGACAATATCATTCTTTGAATTTCTATTCAATTTTCTTGAACAGGTTACCCTTGGCTCCGCAAACCGGGCAGGTTCCCGGTGGTTCTTTTTCCGCCGTGTAGCCGCACACCGGGCAGACGTAATAGAAATAATTTTCCTGGGATTTCCCCAGACTCTCTAAAAGTTTTTGATAAAGTTGGGCGTGAACCTTTTCCACTGAATTGGCAAAGCTAAAACTTCTCTCTGCTGCCTTCTGCCCTTCGGCTTTGGCCGCTTCAATCATTTCCGGATACATCGATTTAAACTCGTGCGTTTCGCCGGAGATGGCCGTTTGAAGATTCTCTTTGGTGCCTTGGATTCCATTCAGGGCTCTCAAATGACTGTGAGCGTGAACGGTCTCTGCCTCTGCAGCGGCCCGAAAAAGTCGGGCCACTTGAGGAAAACCTTCCTGATCTGCCTTGGCTGCGAAGGCCAAATACTTGCGATTTGCCTGGGATTCACCTGCAAAAGCTTCCTTTAGAAATTGTTCGGTTTTTGCCATTTTTTTGTTCCTCCTTGATCTATTGGTTTCATTTGATTTTTGGACGCACCCATCATCTTAAAGAATATTAGGCTTTATGGAGAAGAAGCCTTTTTTCAACCTCTGCCCAGTTGATATTTCTAAAAAAGGCTTCAATGTAATCCGCCCTCTTGAGACCATAATCGATCATAAATGCATGCTCAAAGACATCCATGATCAAGATGGGCATCCCCCCTGCAGGATGACCTACGTCATGTTCGTTGATCCAAAAGTTGATAAACTTACCACTGAGAATGTCCTGATAGAGTATAGCCCATCCTATCCCTCTCATGGAACCGGTGGCTCTAAAATCTTTTTCCCATGCCTCATAACTGCCGAAAGACTCCATAAGTTTTTGAGCCAGTTTCCCTCCTTTGTGGATACCCCCTTTCCCTCCGAGGTTTTCGAAATAGTATTCATGAAGCCTCATCCCATTGAATTCCCATCCCAGCCTCCTCTTTAACTCAGCATACTCTGGGGTCGCAATCTTACCTTCCTTCAGAAGTTGGTTGAGACCTTCCATGAGTTTATTGGTATTGGTCACATACCCCTGATAGAGAGTAAAATGGTTCTTCAAAAGCGTATCACTGAATCCCTCCATGCCCAATAGTCGATTGTAATCTTTGCTTTGATAGGTCATCCTTCCCTCCTTTTCTGCACGGGCCATAGCGATGTCTGGGCTACCTGAAATAAGAGCCAATCCAAAAAATCCCGATAAAGATAAAAACCTGCGACGGGTTAGCGAAAAAAGTGTGTGACTTCCCTCTCCTTCCTTATCCCACTCCATCCTAATCCCTCCTTTCTCACTGACAATAAAATCATCAGAGATTTATCCCCTTCACGGAATCTTTCTACAGTTCTTGCATACCCCCTTCAAATTGAGTTGAACCACATCCACCTGATGCCCATCTATTCTTTTGATCGTCAATGGAAGGTGAAAATCATGAGAGATATCGAAGATATTTCCACACGCCTGACAATAGAAGTGAGTGTGAGGGGCCACACAGGGATCAAATCTTCTCTTGTTGGGGTCGATATCCAGTTCCCGGATTTCCCCTGCTTCGATTAACTTGGACAGGGTGTTATAGACCGTGGCAAAGGATATCCCTGGAAATTTTTTTGAAATTTCAGAATAGATGCTTTCTGCTGAGGGGTGAGTCTCATTTCCTTTCAGGAGTTTCAAGATAGCCTGGCGTTGGGGGGTTATCTTCAACCCTATCTCCTTGAGCTGGATGGGCGTCGTGTCTTTCATAAATTATAATAATTATAAAATAAGAATTAATATTGTCAAGGGATAATTCGCCTTTCAGAAGGAGCGGAAAGAAATACAGGTTACCATGAATCACTATGCAGGGCAGGGCAAGGGGATATTTTTAGGGGTTGCTATGGCGGATTCAAGAGATGGAAGGGTTGGATTCTCTTGGGAAGAGAACAGTGAAGGTGGTACCACCCCCTTCCTCACTTTCGACTGAGATCGAGCCCAAATGGGCGTCTACAATACTCTTGACAATAGACAGTCCAAGGCCTGTCCCAATAATCTGACGGGTCTCGGTCGTTTTTACCCGATAGAATTTATCAAAGATTCTGGGGATATCCTCTTTTTTAAGGCCGATCCCCGTGTCCGAAACCGTTGCCTTCACAAATCCACCTTCTTCACCGAGATTGACCCAAACCTTCCCTCCTTCGGGAGTATATTTGATTGCGTTGGAAATGAGATTCGTGAAGATTCCTTCCATACTATTCCGATCGGCATGGATCAAAGAAACTTTAGGAGAAGAGGAGAATTGCAATTCAATCTTTTTATTTTCCGCCTCCACCCTCATCAGATCCACCACCCGTTGGATCACCTCTTGAAGGGCGAGGGGTTCCTTATATTGAACCATTTTACCCGCTTCGATTTTAGAAAGGTCTAAAAGGTCTTTGATCAGGTTGAGCAGCCCCTTGGTTCTCTCCTTGGCCCGGTTAAGAAGTTGTTCCTGTTTCTCCGTAACCTCTCCGGCCATTTTATTTAGGATGACGGTCAATTGCTGTTCGACCGCTGCAATCGGAGCGCGGAGTTCATGGGTCACCATGGCAATGAACTCGGATTTCATCTTATCGAGCTCTTTGAGATGACTGATATCTTGAAGGACAGTGACAGAACCGATGGTCTCGCCAAGATCATTTCGGACCGGGGCCGTATGGGCACGGAGAAAGAATTGCTGAGATTCCCCCAAGCTCAGTTCCTGGGAGACAGAGGTATAACCGATATCCTTTGCCTGCAGACTTTCTTCGATGGTCTTAGACAATTCTGAATTGAGATGACAATGAGAAAGGGAATTTCCTAAAAGTGAGCTTTCGGAGGTCATTAACATTCGGCTTGCTGCTGGATTGGTGAGAACAACGCATCCATCTCCATCGCACACCAAAACCCCATCCCCCATACAATTGATAATCGTTTTAATTTTGGATTTTTCTGTAGCAATGTCTCGGAGGGATCGCTCTCGTTCTTTTCTCAAAAACTCCGCTTCTTTTTGGAGCGCTCTTCTCTCCAAAGCCCTTTTTACAATGATGCGGAGTTGATCTGGAGTAAAGGGCTTCGGGATAAAATCATAGGCCCCTTTTTTCATCGCCTCGACGGCGGATTCTACGGTTGCGTAACCCGTAATGACAATCACAAGAAGGTTCGGATCGATGGTACGGACCTGATCCAAGACCTCCATCCCGCTCATCCCGGGCATCATGAGATCGAGGAGGATGACACCGATATTTTCTAAATGATTCTGAATTTCCTCCAAGCCTTTTTTCCCATTCTCAGCAGTGAGGACAGACCAGCCGTCCTTAGAGAGGATTCGTGAACATCCATCCCTCATGATCTGCTCATCATCGATGACAAGAATGTTTGGCTGATCTGGCATCTACAACCCCTTTGCCTCGAACTTACGTGATGGGTGGCTCGCGGCGAGTAAATTATATTAAGAAATACGAACCGCGAATCACGAAACACGTATAACTTATTTCGTGAGGAGAGCCTCGATCCGTTTCACCAAGACTTCAGGTTCTACAGGCTTATCGATGTAATCATCGGCTTCGGTTTCAAGGCCTCCCTGTTGGGTATAACGGGTTGTTGCAATCTTAGAAACCACTGCCGTTAGGAGAAGAATAGGAATCTTACTCAGATTAGGATCGGCCTTTAACTCCTTACATACGGCATATCCATCTTTGTCGGGCATCATGACATCCAGGACAATCAGGTCCGGATTTTCAGTCTTTGCCTTTTGAAGACCTTCGATGCCACCATAAGCAGCGGCCAC
This sequence comes from Syntrophaceae bacterium UBA2188, assembly GCA_002327985.1. Classification (GTDB taxonomy): domain Bacteria; phylum Desulfobacterota; class BSN033; order BSN033; family UBA1163; genus UBA1163. Next base: position 4,073 of record DCVM01000121.1, read on the forward strand.
ATCATATCTTTTTGATTCCAAAATCATGGTTACTGCTTCCACTAAATCCGGATCATCATCAACGATTAAAATTTTCTTCGCCATCTTCTTCCTCCTTTTTTCGTGATTCGTGCTCCCCCCAACTTATTCCTCCCCCATTCGCGGGGGGAGGAGTGGAGGGGGGGCGACTTCCGATTTATGTGAATTGTGGCCGGGGTAGTAGTCCTGCGGCCTTGGCAATCTCCGAAACCTTCTCCTCCCACTCAATCGCCATGATATGGATCCCCCGCACCCCTGGTA
>DCVM01000115.1 GCA_002327985.1 Syntrophaceae bacterium UBA2188
TTCATAAAACTTTTGACAATATCAGAACTTATTAAAAGCTCCTACCAACACCTTTTTGAAATTCTCAATTTCCGCTTTGGAGTATCCTTCTTTGACCTGTTCGTTTAATCTCTTGACGATGGGTAACGCTTTGTTGGCAACCCTTTTTCCTTTATTGGTGATATGAACCAAGTAAACACGCCGGTCATTGGGGTGGTCAGAGCGTTTCACATATCCCAATTTTTCCAATCGGTCAATCAACCCTGTTACAGTTGGATTCTCAAGCATTAATCCCTGACTGATCTGAGTGAGGCTCGAGCCATCATTCTTTTGAAGAAAAAAGAGAAGCATGACCTGAATGGGGGTTACTTCAACACCGCTTTCTGAAAAGGCTTTTTGAAGGTTTATGATAAGTTTTTGACATACCTTAGAAATCAAAAATATAAGCCGGTCTTCAACAGCCATTGTTGAATCCCTTAATCGATTTTTCATACTAATTTTTAATGATGGGTAGGACACCCTCGAACCATTGAAACAGTGCTTAGGTTAAGGCCAAGAAGCCCGTTTGGATTAAAGTCAAGAGGTTAGGGCTAAAGATTTGGAGACCAATGACGTAACCCATAGACAAAACGGGCATCATTACCCTTATCCTTAGACCAAACACTTTTATTTCCCACCTAATATTTAGCATCCTAAATAATTTTGTCAAGAAAAAGTTTCTCTGTTTATTGACAAATGCAATACGTTTGTTTATCATAAATAAATGACTGGCCATGGCGCTCTTGTGGGGGGGAGTCTAAATGAAGACGATAAGTTCTGTCAAATGGACAGATGAAAGCATAGAGCATATTGCGGGACATGCGGTCAGGCCAGAGGAAGTAGAAGAGGTATGTTTCAATGATGAAGAGATCCCATTGATCAGGGCGGGAAGAGAAAATCTCTATTATGTTTTCGGAAAAACCTATTCTGGGAGATTTCTTTTTGTTGTAGTGAGATTTATAAGGCAAGGGGAGGTTAGGGTTATTACTGCAAGAGAGATGAACGAATGGGAGAAAAACTATTTCAAAACAAAAGGCAAATAATAATGATGAGAAAAATACCAAAATTTAAGACGGATGAAGAAGCAGCAAGATTCTGGGAGGTCCATAGTTTCCAGGACTATTACAAAGATACAAAAGAAGCCAGGATAAAATTCGTCAGAAGGCCTAAGAAAACCGTTGCAGTGAGGCTTGATCCAGATGATATTAAATCGGTATCAAAGATTGCTGAACGCAAGGGGCTAAGCTATACTGCGCTTCTCCGGATGTGGATTAAAGAACATCTCGAAAAGGAAGAGCAGCATATTGCCTGAGCGCCCTGAATGGACTCCATTTCAAAGAAGAAATACTTCATCAAGAAATAACTTTAATCCTTTAAAGTAAATCGCCACTTGCAAAACATGTCTTTGGGATGTGGGTCGGGTGGAGCAAAGAGACACTCGACTTGGATTCGTGGATCGACCTCCCATGCAAAATTCTCGAATTCAGCCCGGTGCATCTCTCGGCAGGGATATTCCTCCAAACCCCGCTTCAACCTTGCCTCCTGAGTAATGCAGCTGGGTACAGTCAGGACCACTTCATCCCCTTTCTCCTCAACCTGGTAACCGACGATGATCGTCCACGGCCAGTATTGCATGGCCTTGAGGAAACTCGAAAGCCCCTTTCCTTTAATCTTAAACCGCTTCACAAGGTCTTTAGCCCCCATTCCAGCGATACGGCCCCACACCTTTTCATTCAATTCATCTGCAACCGGTTGACCGAATTTCTCTGTGATATAAAGATACCAGAAGGAATCCATGACACGGTAATGCCACAGTAAGAATTGGATATAACTCTTAAGTTCTTGGGGATTCATCTCATCAAATACTCTAAGATCCATGTTTTTTCTCCTTCTTTTTACTGAACCATCTGCCTTCTGCTATCTGCTTTCTGCCTACTGGTTGGGAGAGTCTCTCAATTCTTTCGACCAAAGGAGGATGGGAGTAGTAGAACCATGCGTAAAGGGGATGTGGAATCAGATTGGCCAAGTTATCAGCCGCCAGCCGCTTCAATGCAGACCGCATGGGTTCTCCTGTCTTTATCAACTCGAGGACATAATGATCTGCTTCGCGTTCAAATTTCCGAGAGATGGCTGACTCCAATGGCTGGGCAAAAAAACCGACCAGACTGAAAAAGGCCCCGATGAGAAACAATCCGACAAAGGCAACAGGTTCTTCAAACCCAAAGGTTTGATAAAGCAATGGCCAGTCCAAAAGTTTGTCCACCCCATAAAAAGAAACAAAAGACACCACCTCTAAAGGGATCAGCATCCGGAGGATATGTTTTTTCTTCCAATGCCCTGCCTCATGGGCTAACACCGCCAACACTTCTTCTTCGGTATGAGAGGCCAAAAGGGTGTCGAAAAGGACGATACGTTTCGTCCGGCCAATGCCAACAAAAAAAGCATTCGTATGTTTGCTTCGCTTACTGGCATCCATCTTGAAAATCCCTTTAGGGCGAATGCCGACTTTTTCCATCAACATCTTGATGCGATCTTCCAGCCCTGGATTATCGATGGAATCAAATTTATTGAACAGAGGGAGAATCAGCACAGGAAATAGCCATAGCAAAAGCAATTCAAAACCACCGACGAACATCCATGCCCATATCCACCACAACACTCCTCCATGAATGACCAAGGTTAAGAGAAGACCGAGAAGCAGGCCACCCAAAATCACCACAAGAACGAGGCTTTTTATTAGATCTGAGATCCACATTTTAAAGCTCATCATATTAAATCCATAACGTTCTTCGATCACAAATGTTTCGTAGAGACCGAAGGGAATTTTTAAAAGATGGATTAGGATCGAAAGAACAGCAAAAAAAATCAAACCACTAACTATGGGGCCATATTCCCATAAGGTGATGGTCTTTGCTAACCAAGGTAAGAATCCGGAGAGTAAAATGGCTAGGAAAAGTCCCTGGTTTGTCAAAGTAGTCATCATTTGAAAATTTTCAGAATCAACGGTATAAGCAGAAATGGTTTTGAGTTTCTCAGGATCAATGACATCCCGAAAAATTTCTGGAACGGTTTTCCCATGTCTTCGGAGGTAGGAAATATTGAGCCAAGTAAGATAGATTTGAGTCGCAGACCGTAATAAAAAAACGGCGAGAAAAATCTGGAGCAAGTAGTTAAATTGAATCATGAAAGAAAATGGATAAATACTCAACCCTTCGACTCCCTGGTCTGAAGGATTGAAACTTGAGTATGATCAAATGGCTCAAGGTTGACCCTGAGTGGCGCTTGGCACCATCAAACGGGTTAACACCCCAACTGCTTCTCCATTTTGAACATCAACGCTTTTGATTTCTCTATCCCCTTTCGCTGATGGAGAAGCCAATCTTTATGGGTCCGAACCTTCTGTTCAAGCGATTTCATATTTTCTCTTATCCTTTTCTCTGAAGGGGCCCCAACAGACAAGATTTGAGTCAATATTTTTTCTGGCCTCTGCATTCTCTCCACATCTTTTTCTTTGACTGAAAGATGAACCTTCATCTCCGTGAGGGCTTTCTTTAAACTCCGAAAGGATACTTCTTCCTTTCCTTCTTTCTCCGAATATTTGACTGCCCTCTCCAGTATCATTTTGGCCTTCCGCAAAGGGAGGGAACCATGACGGACCATCCACTCCATCAAGGAGGTGGCTCCGGAAAACTCCTCACGAGTCCGCTTCAGCATTTCCGTCTGATTGACTTGAAGAAGGTGAATGACTTCGGTCATCACAGAAAGGGCAGGTCTGGATTCGTCCACCAAGTCCATGATCCAATACTTGGTCCACTGGGTATCCCGATTATACCCCATAAAGAGAGACTTGCCTGCGGAGAGGAGGCTCACCAACATTCCATGAGCAAAAGAGGTCTTAGCCTTGATCACTTCTAAAGAGCAGGGGTTTCTTTTTTGTGGCATGATTGAACTGCCGGTGCAATGTCGATCGCTCAGCCGGATCATATTAAACTCACCTGTTGAGAAAAGGATCAGGGTTTGGGCCATCGTAGAGAGATGATCCATCATGACAGCCACATCATAGGCCAGTTCTGCTTCAGGTTCCCACCGCTGAGTGACGGGATCTGTCACATTCCCTGTGGGACCATCGAATCCAAGGAGCTTTGAAGTCAACTGCCGATCCAGGTAAAAAGTGGTACCATAGCCCGCTGCTCCACCCAAGGGATTTTTGTTGAAGAGATTAAACCAGTGCGTCAATCTCTGAGCATCTCGTTCGAGGGCCTCGGCAAAGGAAAGGAGAAGATGACCAAAAGTCGTGGCCACGGCGTGCTGGTGATGTGTATAGCCGGGCATGATGGTTGAACGATGTTCCTCCGCTTTTTTGAGAAGTGCCTCCATCAAATCCATTAATCCCTTGACGAATTCTAAAACCTGGTCACGAAGGTAGAGACGCATATCGAGAACAATCTGGTCGTTTCGGCTTCGGCCGGTATGGACCTTCCCTCCAGATTCAATTCCTACTCGTTCAATGAGATCACTCTCGATGTTGGAGTGGACATCCTCCTTTGACGAATCCAACCCAAATTTTCCTTTTTGATGGAGCCTTTCTATCTCCCTTAATCCTCTGAGGATTTTCTTTGCATCCTTTTTCGAGAGGATACCCTGTTCACAGAGCATGAGGACGTGGGCTCGATTTCCCCAGAGATCATAAGGAATCAATCGCTCATCACAGGGAGGGATCCCTCTGACATCTCTCCCCGAAAGAAAATCGACCATCTCTTTGGAAGGCAGTTCTTCAAACCGTTCACCCCATAGTTTTTCAATCTTCATCGAATGCCCCCCTATTTGTTTTTCCTTTGGGCTAAGATTTCAAAGGGAAGTCCACGAACGAAAGCCGCATCTGCACAGCGTCTTTGATCAAAACCCGTGCTTTTAATGGAACGGATCTCCGGTGAGAAAAGGCTCGTCTGCGATTCCCGATAGACAATCTCAATGTTTCCCCTAAAAAGTTTGACTTTATATTTCCCGTTGACCACTTTTTGAGACTGTTCGATAAAGGCATCCAGATCGTATCGCAATGGATGGTATGCCATCCCATGATAGATCAGGTAGGCCCACTTCTGATCGATTCCTTTCTTAACCTGAATCTCATCCTTGGTGAGGCAGAACTGCTCCAAGTCTCGATGAAGTTTGAGGAGAATCGTGGCTGCAGGCGCCTCATAGATTTCCCGACTCTTTAGATCCATCATCCCATCTTCAAACATGTCGATCCTGCCAAGTGCATGCATCCCACCGATGGTATTGAGGGTCGGGATGATCTCCCCCAGGGATCTCCGTTTCTCATTCAATTTGGTGGGAATCCCTTTTTCAAACTCCAGGGTGATGAAGGAGGGTTCATCAGGAGCACTTTCGATGGGCCAGTACCACATCCAGATATCGTCGGGAAGTGGCTGATTCAGATCGATCGCGCCGCTGGCAATGGACCGGCACCACATGGTCTTATCATCTCCTCCGGTGATCATCTCCGTCACAGGAACACCCCATGCCCGACATAATGCCTCTTCTTCCAGTCGCGTTAAATCGAAATCCCGCACCGGGACGAGTATTTTCAAATCAGGCGCAAACATCTTGAAGACATTGTGCATGCGATATTGATCATTTCCCTTTCCGCTCGATCCCTCGAGGATGGCATCACACCCTTTTTCCTTCGCCACCTCGGCCACCTTCCGAGCTACGATCTGTCTCGTCATGGAGGTGGAAACAGGGTAACCCAAGTAATCCGAGTTGGCCTGAATGGCCCGTGCGATCCATACCTCGGTAAACTCTTTCCGAAGATCGAAAAAGAGAGGGTTGATTTTAAGAATTCTCGCTTTCCTCTTGCCTTCCCGAACCTCCTCCTCCCCCTGCCCCACATCGATCGTAATGGGAAGTATCTTTTTGGCTTTATATTTTCTCCTGAGTAATTCGATGGCAAGAGAAGAATCCAGCCCTCCGGAGTAAGCGACTGCCACTTTATTCACTTTAGGGGTTGGGGTCTCATTAATTTTTTTTAACACCTTCCGAATGTCCATACAAAACGAACCTCCTTGTAAATTTAGATAGAAAATAAGGGCTTGGTCCAAAAGCATTGGTGACGATGCCCGTTTCGTCTATCGGTTGCATGAATCGTCTTAAATTCTTACCCTTACCCTTTGACGCTACACGATAAGGGCCTCCTAACCCTTACCGTCACCTATTGACTATTTTCATGGTTCGTGCCTGCCTGCCAATAGGCAGGGGGGAGACCGCGGCCATGGAATTTAGTTTGAAATGTTATCATAAATCAATAGTCCAAACAATGTTTTTAATTTGCTGAAGAAATCTAAATCGAAGGGTTGAAGCCCAAGGGAGTGAGAGGCGAGGAATGAAATTTGAATTTCTCTGAGGGTGCCTATTGATTTTCGCATCTCATGGATGTTAAATTTTTAGAATTGAATTTACAAAATGGGATGACCTTCCGCCAAAAGGGCATTGCGGGTCAGTCGTGTGAAAGGAGCTGTGGCTGAGGGCCAACGTTACATCTCAATGGGGAGGTCATTGGGAACTAAAAATAATTTCTATTTTTCATGAGTGAACTACCCCGCAGCAAGCTGCGGGGCATCAAATTCTCTAAAAAACTTTCCTCCCCCTTGATGGGGGAGGATTAAGGTGGGGGTGATGATAAGATCATTTCCCCCTCACCCTAACCCTCTCCCCCCAGGGGAGAGGGAGGCCATTCATCCCCCCAGCAGAGCTGAGGGGTATTCNNCTGGACACGAGCGGCATCTCTGCTTCTTTCAGAACATCGGGTTATTAAGAGAGAAATTAGAGGAATATAAAAATCTTGTCCGCGGTGCAAAATATGTCTGTAAGGACTGTGGTCGAGTGGCAGCGGATGAGAAAAACCTATGTTTTCCAGAAAAACTTTAATAGATCGGAGAATNNTGAGAGGGCATCTGTATGGATCCTTTCTTTGATTAAATAATGATCTATCTTGACCATACGGGTTGGAAGGTCTTGGGTCAAGTATGATTAAATGGCAGGATACCAGCAGTGGGGGTCTTCCTCGAAATAGTCGCCGGTCAAAGCAAGGGCTAAGCTTCGACAGCCCCGGCATTCCTTTTTCTCACACCTTCCACATCTGCCCTTGAGGTTTTCTTTTCTCCTCAGTTGCTCAAG
>DCVM01000095.1 GCA_002327985.1 Syntrophaceae bacterium UBA2188
GTGGAATTGTTCCTACGGTGTACTAATTTTATCCCTTTATACTCCCTTCTTCTTCGCGGCACTCCTGACACAAACCGTAATACTCCAGCCTGGTGTCAGTGATCGAGAAGCCGGTTTTCTTCATTACCCTCTTGGGGTCAACGGTGATGGGAACGTTGTAATCCAGTATCTTCTTACATCTTTCGCAGATCAGATTGATGTGCTCCTCAAGGTTTCCTTCATAGCGGTCTTCCGTCCTATCAAACTGAAGCGTTTTGATGATGCCGTGGCGGGAAAACTCGTTGAGTGTGGCATAGGTGGTCGACAAGCTTAAACTTTTCTTTTTCCTTTTTGCCTTCTTATAGATAAGGCTCGCGCCAGGATGGGTATCTCTCAGCTCAATCAGCACGTCAATGATGGCCAGCCGTTGAGGGGTTACTTTCAACCCTTTCTTCCGCAGCTGGCTGATGATCGATTCTTTGATAATCATGGATAAATCGGAATGATTCCTAATTTAGAAACAATATAACCAACTCTTCTGGCCTATGTCAAGTCGTTCTTCAAAGAAAATCTTCAAGCCCCTCAACCGTAACGTTGGGTTAGCTACCGTCTGTTAAAAGGATGGCCTTTTTGTGAACAGATGGAGGTTCGCAGAAGTTAAAACCTTTGGTTCGAAGAGTTCTAACATCAGGAGAAAAGCATATTTTGTTTACACGTGAACTTTGCCCAAACCGAAAATACTATTTGAAACCTTCAATTCCAGGCCAAAGTTAAATCTCGTGGAGTCCAGGAAGGAAGATTTAAAGAAAGTGTTGGCTCTAAGTGGGATTGTGAGTTTAGAACGAAGAGAATAGATTTCCGATGAAGAGAGGATAACGTCAGAAATGTGTGGTATCTCCTGGGCCCTTCAGGTGGATTAGTGGAAATATTTTCTCTGGAATATCTTTGCCACAATGAAGAGTAAAGCGATAATGATTAAAGGAAGCGTTGTTTCAACGGAAACCAAATCTGCTATTTCATCTGCCGTGACTGCATTTCTGATTGACGACGCATACAGATAACCCTTCACACTAAAGCCAATCACAGTGGAGATAATAAAGCGATGGGGAGGAACGTGAATCATGCCTGAGCCAAAATTAATTACCGAATGAGGGAAAGTTGGTAATATTCTAATTGCACACAGGGTTGTAAAGTCACTATGCCTTTGCATCAAGCTAAAGAATCGTGAAGTTTTTACTTTGTACATGACTTCAGGGAGCATCCTTTGAGAAAAGGTAAAAGCGGTGACTCCACCCGCTACTCCGCCAATGGCGATAATAAGGGTTGCCTCTAATGGATGGTATAAAACTCCAGCAATCCAGTATAAAACAGATCCCGGTAGTCCAAATGTGTAGAGGATTGTCTTTGCGAGAATAATCATAAAGGGAAACCACCAGAGATGTGCATACGATTCTGCAATGTTAAGGAGTTGATACCAATCAAAGACGCCCAGCCACTGAAGGATGATACCCGTAATAATTAAACCGATGAGTAGGATGACCTGGAGAGGTATTTTGCGTATCAAATCATTAGGACTCGCTTTAATGTAATTTAGCTATAGCGAACAAGGGGGTGTGGGTCAAGGAAAGAGACCTTCCATCATAACCATCTAAAATCCATCATCCTCCCAAAAATGTCTTTGTGGTTGTAATATACACCCTTTTGGAAAATTAGAGAAGTGGAAGTTTCTATGTCAACGTCACACCCCTTCAAGAAATCAAAGGATGAAGATTACTGAAATAAATCTTTTGTTTCAACATTTTTTTCACCTCCTTAAAATAAAAAAGGCCATGGGAGACACCGGAAGCCACCCATGGCCTTCATTTCAATTCAAATGTCTATAATGGCACTGGGCAGACCTCCACCTCTTTTTTCTCCCAGCACCACCAATTATTCTTTTCTAATCCAAAAGTATTTTCCACTTTGATCACTCTCTTAACATTTTATTTTTGTATTCCAAATTCCCAATGATTTGTCAAGATTTTTGCTCATTCAGTCTCGGCATGGAGTGTATGAAAACAGGGTTTCCTTAAGCAAGCCAAACAACATCCAATGCAATGCCCTTCACCTCCACGGTCACCTGAGGGATGTTTCTTTCGAGATCCCAAGGGACAAAGAAGGCCAAATCTTCAATCTCTTTTTGGTGACCGGAACCGAATCTCTTCATTAGTTCTTTATAAAAATATGCCAGAATACCCCTCAGCTCTGCTGGGGGGATGAATGGCCTCCCTCTCCCCTGGGGGGAGAGGGTTAGGGTGAGGGGGAAATGATCTTATCATCACCCCCACCTTAATCCTCCCCCATCAAGGGGGAGGAAAGTTTTTTAGAGAATTTGATGCCCCGCAGCTTGCTGCGGGGTAGTTCACTGATTTCATTGATGGTTACGACAATGGTTCGATCGATTCCAATCTCCCGATTCATAGTTTTCAGTTCAAGAGAGCTCCTAAGTTGATCCAGAGCCTCCTCTGAATGTATCCCATCCACCTTTTTCCGAAGGATATAAAGGTTCCCTCTGTTTTGGATTATCGCAAGAGGCGGGTTTATCTGGAGGGTGGTGTTGTGGAAACACTTTTCCAAGCGAAACTCAGCTACTTCTGACAAGAACCTCATCTTTTTTTCTATAGAAGGAAGAAACCTGGGAGATATCCGTTCGAATATATAATCCACTCCCTCGTGATGAAACTCCCTTAGCTTTGTTGGATCAAAACCTAATTCGAGGAGATCCGAGATTTTCAAATTGAGCGGGGTGTTGTCTCCCCCGTTCTTCATCCAAGAAATTAAGTAAGGCCGCCTATAAAGAGGAAGGCCTTCGATAATTAGAGTAGGCTCCTTTTTCAATCCCTCTGGCAAATTTTGAATGATTCTCTCCTCCCCCCATATATTAGGCTGTCCCTCTTTTGAATCCCATAGGGAATAAGATTGAACGGACAGGTCCTTGATTCGATCTGAAATGGAAATCTGTTCAAGAGACTCCCCCCCTGTAAAGCCAAGAAGTGGGGTGATCCGTCTCTGGAACCCAAGCACTTTCGTGATAAACTTGGTATACATGAAACGCATAAAGGGAGTCACGATTCCAGTTGAGAGTTCTACCTCGAAGAGTTTCTCCAAGATATCATACACAGCCCGAAATTCATCAATCGTCCGCTTGACCATGGACTCATTATCATGCATGTCGATGACTGACCTCTTTTTTTTAACCTTAAAGAGGAGTTTGAGAAGTTTATCTTTGAGATCAGGGAGTCTAACAGAAGAAGGAATGAAGATCATGTAATTCCCATCTCCGTTAACTATGGTATCGCCAATCAGGGCCTCAATCCCCTTCCATCCAAGTTTAGTGTATATGTCATAAGTAGGCTCTTCGGAAGGGATGATATTATCAAGAAGACCTACAGCTCCTTCACTCTCTGCAAATTCCCTAAAAGCTTTAAGTATTTTGTTACCAAGCCCTCGGCCCCGAAAGGGAGGCAAAACCTCGACATAGACCAAGTAATAGCATGGAAGGGGTTTTCCGAGGTAGATCATGTTTAGATAGCCAAGAATTTCTCCTCCTTCCATATGGATCTCAAAGGTATGAAATGGTCGTTTACTTTGCTGGGGATTGAAACGTTCAATCCTTGTTCCTTGGACGGTTATCCCAATTAATTCATCAAGTCCTTCAAAGACCTCATATGGAAATAAATCACCTAATTCCCGTGACTGATACTCGAATGCCATGTCGATGACTGCAAAGGTGTCCTTGAGCCCAATTTGCGCCTTTTTCAATCTTTCACCGATTCCTGCTTCTAACCTCATTCTTCGCTCAATGAACTTCAGGGATTCAACCCAAGAGTGTAAAAAAGCCGTGAGGGAATTTCCCCACGGCTATAAGTAAAAAAGCCGTGGATAGCTCCAACCTACCCACGGCTTAACTGGCACCCTATGATTTTCTTTAACGATCAACCAGAAACGGTGGGTAGACCTTGGCATACCAAAACCAATAAAAATAATACCCACCACTAAAGTCAAAATGACGAGGCTGACCCATCTTTCACCTTTTTAATATTGGGTGATCTCATAACACAACCTAAATTTTATGTCAAGAAAAAATTGATTTGGGAGTCAAGGAATGATGAGTTACCGCAAATATTGCGTTGGCTGTGTCCAACGTTATCAGTTTCGTGCCCCTTTAGGTTAGCCATAGTATCTCTTTATCCTCTCCTACATCAGCAAGTTCGAAAATAGCTAAGCTTTTTTGTTTTAGGAAATGATTGATTATTAATCGCTCTACAATCGAAATTGCAAAGTGAGGTGCTATCTTTATTCTAAGATACAGATTTTGGAAAGCTTTAAATAAAATTTTAAAATTGATAAGGTATGATCTCCCATGAGTTTCTTTCTGCTATGACGTGAATTGTTATTTTGAAGACAAATGGTCATTTCTTCTTACCATATACAAAATCTAATATCTAAAAATACCCTGTAAAATCAAATAGTTTACTTTTTGATTTATATGGCACAGGATTTGCTTTATTCTTAGAAAAAGAGTCACTAAATAAAATTTCCGATAAAGCCAAACTACGAGCAATCGTAGGACGGAAAGCCACGGGTCCCTCGGGGATAGCCGGGTTGCCGAAGCAGAAGAAATTCCGCAAAGCCCGTGGTCCATTATGACACGGGCTTTTTTTTCAAATAAAATTAGCCAGGGAGGCAAAGATGAAAGCATGTATGTCCTCTTTAGTTCGAAAATTAATTGCCTTCGCTCTTCTAACAGGACTGGCCCTCGGTAATGTCTCTTCTTCCAGGTGTGCTTCCACGTCAAGGATAAGCGTAACGGCTACTGTCCTGCCCAAAACACCCCAAATAATTTACAAACAACTACAGGATAATATAACCAGTAGAGTACAATATTATTACGAGAAAGACAGAAGTGAAAATCAAGGAAGATATTTGAGAGTCACTGTTAATCTTGATTTCCCTGAAGGTAGCCAGGGGATTATAATAGAAGAATTAGAGTATAGGATCTAAGATAATGTGGCTGGTTTCACTGGGTCCCTTTGGAGCAGAAAAGGGAGGATATAAGACATCCAGAGGAAAGAAACTGAAAAAGATGGTCAAAATGGTAAAGGGTAAATTTCATGGCCAATCACAGAGGTCAACGGAGGGAAACCTATGGAAAATCCAATACTCATTATCGATGACGAAGAGGAGATCTGTTCCTTGCTCGCCAGAAGACTTGTCATGGAAAATTATTTCTGTGTTGCAGCAACCACCAGTAAAGAAGCCCTTCATCATTTCTATAAAAACCAGTTTTCGCTTATTATTTGTGACATTAAAATGCCTGAAATGGATGGTCTGAAGCTCTTAGAGAATATGAAGGCTATGGATCCAGATACAATGATGATCATGATGACAGGTTATCCGGATATTGATATTGTAGTAAAGGCCATGCGCATGGGGGCCCACGACTTTATTGTCAAACCCTTTAATCTTGAATCACTGGTTTTTACTGTTAAAAAGGCGTTGGAAAAGAAAGATTTACAAGAAAAATTGAAGATGGCGATAAACACATGGGGAGATTAGTGAGCAAAGGACAGCAAAGCTCCATGAAATCTTGCATGCATTAAAGCATGCTAATTAAAAAACGCTCAAGGTCATGAAAACTGTCAACTCAAGTTCGTTATTCCACAAATGTTTGGGAACTCTTTATCTAACACCTCTCTGATTTTCCTTGCCAACCTATCAATCGTAAAAGGCTTCTGAATAAATTCTATCCCTTTTCCTATATTTTCTTGGCCAACATCAACCCGATCAGAAGTATAGCCTGACATGTAGAGGATTCTCATCTCAGGGTAAAAGTGCATGAACCGTTTGGCTAATTCCATACCTGTCATCTCGGGCATCACGACATCGGTTACCATCAAATGGATTGAATCTTCTTGTTCTCCACAAAGAGAAAGGGCCTCTTTACCTTGGGAGGCTTCTAAGACCTTGTATCCCTGCTTTCTGAGAATTTTCGCTGTCATTTTTCGCACTTCCTCTTCATCCTCAACCACTAAAATCGTTTCATCTCCGCAAGGGAGCCCACTTACCTCTTTCTCCTTTACTTCTGCCACGGGCTCATCAATCCGAGGAAGGTAGATCTTACAAGTCGTTCCCCTGCCAGGTTTGCTATCAACCCAGATGTGCCCTCCACTCTGCCTCACAATCCCATAAACTGTCGATAAACCCAATCCTGTCCCTTTTCCAATCTCTTTAGTCGTAAAAAAAGGCTCAAAGATCCGTTCCTTGACCTCCTGCGTCATACCCAATCCTGTATCTGTTATTGAAATCATTACATATTGACCTGGGTTTAACCCTATATGGTTCAGGCCATAGGTCTCATTCATGGACACATTCGTGGTTTTGATGGTAAGTTTTCCCCCAGAGGGCATGGCATCTCTTGCATTGATGGCTAAATTAAGGAGAATCTGCTCGATCTGTCCTGGATCAGCCTTTGTTCTTTTTAAATCCTCTGCCAAGACCGTGACAAGTTCAATATCTTCTCCGATCACCCGATGTAACATTTTTTCCAGATTCTGGAGGAGGGGATTTAAATTGATCACTTCCATTTCCATAGCTTGACGCCGGCTGAAGGTTAAAAGCTGGCTGATCAACTTCGCTGCCCGTTTCCCAGCACTTTTGATCGCCTCGATGTCCTCCCTCATAGAATCCTCTTTGGGGATCTTAAAGAGACACAGCTCACTGTAACCTTGGATGACGGCCAAGATATTGTTGAAATCATGGGCAATCCCACCTGCCAGACGACCAATCGCCTCCATCTTCTGGGATTGCCGGAGCTCCTCCTGAAGGGCAGCATTCTTTTCCTCCGCTTGTTTGCGTTCAGTCACATCAAAGAGTGAGCCACGGATTCCAACGGCCCTTCCTTCCTTGTAGAGGGGTCGGCTGGAAATACATACCCACCGCACTTCTCCTTTTTTCGTTATAATACGGTATTCACGCTGTCCAAGTTTTCCTCCGAGAACTTCTGAGAACCGGTCTCCCATTCTGGGGAGATCCTTCTCGTGAAAAAACCGAGAAAAATGGTGACCGATGACTTCTGAAGGCTTGTATCCTAAAACCTGCTCTACAATTGGACTGATGTAGGTAATCATTCCATCTGTATTTAAGGTGAAAATGATATCATTAATGTTCTCAACGAGGTCCCGAAACTTCTCCTCACTCTCACGGAGTGCCACTTCTGCCTTCTTCCGCTCTGTAATGTCCCTTGAAACAATGACCCCTTTTTGGGGATTCCCATCTCCATCATAGATCCAATTCCCTGCCGATTCAAAAATGAGCCAATGGCCATTCTTATGTCGATACCGAAATTCAACAGTCTGTCCTTCTTTCTTGAGTAAGGCTTGCTGAAATGTTTTTATTGTGGTTTTTTTGTCCTCAGGATGAATGAGAGAGAACGCATTGAGACCTGCAAGTTCTTCATGGGTGAACCCTAACACCTCTCTGAAGGAAGGACTGACATAATTAAAATAACCTTTTAAATCGAGTGTGCAAATAAGGTCTTTGGTATTTTCAGTAATCAGCCGGTATTGTTCTTTGCTATGATACAGTGCCTCCTCAGCCTGTTTACGGTCGGTGATGTCGTAAGCTGTTCCCAGGACAGCCGGTTTCCCTTCAAATTCAATGCTCACGCCGGTAAAATCCACCCACCGCTCCTCTCTCTCTTTGTTGAGAATCTTAAATTCATATCTTGGTGGGACTTCTTCCCCCCTCTGCCTTGCCAAGGCCCGTTTTTTTATTAACTCACGATAATCAGGATGGATCACTTCCCAGAAGTCTATAGCAAATAATTCTTCCTTCGTATAGCCGGTTAAGGTTTCGCTGATAGGATTAACATAGCGGAGTTTGGTCCCCTGATAGATGAATATGGCCGCGGTCGTTGTCTCCGTTAGCTTCCGAAACTTTGTTTCGCTCTCCCAGAGGGCTGCCTCAGCCTTCTTCCGTTCCGTAATATCAAAAAGAATCACAACGATTGTTCCATCATCCAATAAGGTTGGCTTGAACTCCACTTCCTTTATCTCGCCCTCTTTACAAACGACGCTAAATATCTTCTCGACACCTTTCTGGATAACATCCCTTCTCCAGGACTTGTTAATTTGCTCCCTGTATTCGAGAAAAGGTGAGGCCCTATGAAACCAATCCCTTCCAGAAAAGATGTCTTCCAGGGTATACCCAGTGATATGAGTAAACGAAGGGTTGATGTAAATGAACTTTCCATCCTTATCAATAAGTACCACGCCATAAGGGGCTTTATGGAGGATGGGAAAAAAAGTTTCCCTCTCTTTTTCTAATAACTCTTCAGATCGCTTGACCTTTGCCTCCAACTGCTCGAGTTCAATGATTCGCTGGCGCAATTTCTCCAGTTCATTCATTAACTGTTGCTTGGTCTTTTCCTCCTGTCCCATTTGCTCCGCTCTCCAAGATATGTGTAGTTTAGACCTTATTTCTTATTGTTAAGCAATATGGGTGCCAAGAGGGCTCGAATAATTAACTTACTGATTTCCTTGTGGTATTTTTGGGGAGAAGCATTGTTGGATGATTAATCTATGACGTTTTTTGTCTCAATAAAAAAATCATTTCACATTGAATGGAGAAAGTTATCCTCCATTTCCAAAAAATCTTCCGGGCAAAGCACCAATTTTAAACTTCTACAAATGGTTACTGCGAATACCTGCAGGGTTTATTCTAACGATCCAACTGTTTCGCAAAGACGTATGAAAAGGGTATTGCAATCAGGTCTCCGATGATATAGATGGCAAAAAATACGACATACGCTATTGCATAGGCCGGAAATTCACCTGCAATCAGAATAGGGAGCAAAACACCAATGAACCAGACCACCTTATAACACAGTTGTAACAACAAGACAGGCGAAATTTTTAGAGGAGACCGGAGACCCAATATGGATAGAAGGCCAAAAGCAATCCAGACACTGCCACAGATTCCAAAAACAATAGGATCTTGATTCGGCCAGCCAAAGACGGACCGCACGATACTTGGGATTAGAATAATTCCTAAACCTGTCCCCCCTGCATGAATGAGAGTAAAAATATACATTCCCTTGAGCCACCCCCACCGAACATTAGTATCCTTAGACATTTTTTTCTCCTTTCGTTAAATAAATATTAACCAAATAAATCAGTTACCCCCCCTGTGAGGAAGGAATAAGTCCTTTAAATGAATCTCATCACTTCTCAGGATAATCACCATATAGAGAATCGACCAAATCAAGTCTACAACACCAGTCCACCAAAAGGTTTTGGGGAAACCTTCAAAGCCGAAAATGTAGGAAAACAATAGAATGACATAGAAGATTCTTCCTATAATCACACAACCAATGTTTAAGAGATAGCGTCTGATATTGAAAGCGGAGAGAATTTGCAGATATGCAAAACAATAAAGGAACGATGCAATAAAAATAGCGTAGAACCGATGCGTTGGTGGCTCTGTAAAAACCGTTCCAATCATGAATGAGTAAACGAGTGCAGCAATGACATCCCATATACCGCCTAAGAAAAAAACAATTGCTAAAGTCTTTAAGGATTTTGATTGATTCA
>DCVM01000124.1 GCA_002327985.1 Syntrophaceae bacterium UBA2188
CAGGAAGAAGTCAATATGTCGTTATGTCCCTGTTTTCCTGGCTCTCTTCTGGTCAAGAAGCTCCCTCACTTCACGACGGCGAAGCTTTCTCAAAGCAACAATTGCCCCTCTTTTCTCGCCCGAAGGCAGAAACTTCCCGGTTTCCCACAAATGCGCAGCGCCAACAGTGACCCCAGCAAGGATTGCCAGTTCTTTTTGGGTTATTCCTAACCTCTTACGCAGGCTTTGGATGAGGCCAGGAGAAAAACGTGCGTTTTTTATTTCCTCCGGCGGGGACAGGTAGGCAGAGTAGGGGATGAAGGGGAGAGTAGGTTATACCTGATGCATTTTAACCTTAACAAATAAGAATATTTTAAAGGGGGTCATTTCAGGTTGAACTGTCAATGAGAATTGAAAAAGGGTGATTAATTCTGAATTATGGGATTAGACATTGAGTATCTTTCTTTTGAATTTTTCTTTTGAATCCTTGATTTATTTTTATCATTCTGGTATTCTTATCACCTTGAGTAGTTTTTCAGATGAAACTGTGAACAAACTGTGAACAATGGTTCTTTGTTTTTGTAACTCCTTGAAAATAGGGCAGTTCGGGGTGAAGGGGCAAAGTTCAAATCCTCTCGCCCCGACCATTTTTTGTTCTGAGGATGGCTGAGCGATTGATGATCCTGGTTACCAATGATGATGGGATCCATTCAAAGGGTATTATCGCGCTGGCAAAAGTTCTTCACGAGCTGGGAGATGTTTTTGTGGTTGCCCCGGACAGTGAGAAGAGTGCTATTGCCCATTCTCTTACCCTTCACCGACCTCTTCGAGTAGAAAAGATTAAAAAGAATTTTTATGCTGTGGATGGGACTCCGGCGGATTGCGTCCATCTTGGAGTGAATAAAGTTCTTCCAAAACGCCCGCGATTGATCGTTTCAGGGATTAACAAAGGGGGAAATTTAGGGGATGATATTATTTATTCTGGAACGGTTTCCGCTGCGTTCGAAGGGACATTGTTGGGAATTCCCTCTTTTGCGATTTCCTTGGTTTCCAGAAGCCATTTCAAATTTGACGTGGCCGCCCAATTTGCACTGAAGGTCGCTCGCTATATCCTCAAGAGGGGACTTCCAAGAAATACCTTCCTGAATATCAATGTTCCCAATCTGGATGATAGAGAAATCAAATCCTATCAAATCACCCAGCAGGGGAGATTGATACACAACGGGGATGGGGTGATCGAGAAGATCGATCCCCGAGGGAGAAAATACTATTGGATCGGTGGCGGACAGTTGATTTTTGAAAAAGGAAGAAAT
The DNA here is from genome assembly GCA_002327985.1 of Syntrophaceae bacterium UBA2188. GTDB lineage: Bacteria > Desulfobacterota > BSN033 > BSN033 > UBA1163 > UBA1163. The sequence goes on from DCVM01000124.1 coordinate 1,293, forward strand.
ACCGATGTAGGAGCTGTGTCGAAATCTTATATTTCCATTACTCCACTCAACCTCGATTTGACGAACTATTCCTCAATTCGAGAATTAAAAAAGTGGAGAGTCAAATTCACAAACTAAAAAAGGAGAGATCTATGAAAACCACACTCAGTATCATCAAAGCCGATATCGGAAGTATTGGGGGGCATATCCGCCCCAGTGAGAAATTGATAGCAGAGGTCAGGAATTATGTGGCCGGAAAGGGCAAGGGAATCATCTCCGACTTTTTTATCAGCCATACGGGAGATGATATTGCCATTCTTTTCTCCCATTCTCTGGGAAAAGGAAGCGAGAAAGTCCATCAAATGGCCTGGGATGCCTTTGTCGCAGGGACAAAAGTGGCCAAAGAGCAGGGGCTTTATGGAGCCGGTCAGGATTTATTGAAAGATTCCTTTTCAGGAAATGTAAGGGGAATGGGACCTGCCGTGGCCGAAATGGAATTCGAGGAGAGACCGAACGAACCTTTCCTCTTTTTCGCCGCGGATAAGACCGATCCCGGGGCCTATAATCTTCCTCTTTATTTAGCTTTTGTAGATCCCATGTATAATGCGGGATTGATGCTCAGTCCTTCAATGAATAAAGGGTTTAAGTTTGTCATCATGGATGTCAACTACACCGAGGGGGATCGGGTGATTGAGTTGAATGCCCCTGAGGAGATTTACGACATTGCCGCCCTGTTGAGAGATAATCAGCGCTTTGTGGTCGAGTCCATCTATTCCAGAAACAATGGGGATATTGCTGCCTCGGTGAGCACGACTCGACTACACAATATCGCGGGGAAATATACAGGGAAAGACGATCCTGTCATGCTGGTCAGGGTTCAAGGCGCATTTCCAGCAACCGGGGAGGTCCTGGCTCCCTTTAACATCGGCCATTATGTCGCAGGCTTCATGAGAGGGAGTCATACCGGACCGTTGATGCCTGTCAAGATGAATTCACCGATCTCTTATTTTGATGGACCTCCTGTGGTCGCTTGTCATGCCTTCTGTGTTCACAATGGTAAGTTGACCGAGCCCGCGGATGCCTTTGATCATCCCTATTGGGATTGGGTGAGAAATAAGGTGTCGCAGAAGGCTACGGAAATTCGGCAACAAGGTTTTTCCGGGGTAGCGATGTTACCTTATGGGGAACTTGAATATGGTGGCATCGTAGAGAAGATGGGGATATTGGATAAAAAGTTTAAAGTTATAAAATAGCATTATCACCCACATACCATCAAAATAGTCCATGGTTTTGGGCTAAGGTTAGGAAGCCAGTTTGGGTAATGTTAAAGGGTTAGAGTCACATGATCTAACCCAACCACCAAACTGGTGTCTTTACCGTAACCCTCGCCGAAGACTTATTTTCTAAATAAAAACCCTTATGCCAAAACGTGTCTACATTGAGACTTATGGTTGTCAGATGAACGAGCATGACTCGGAACAGATGCTTCGGCTTTTGGGACATTGTGATTACTCAGAAACAAAAGATGCGAAAGAAGCTGATCTCGTCCTCATCAACACCTGTAGCGTTCGGGAGAAGCCTGAGCACAAAGTCTATAGTGCTCTGGGAAGGTATAAATGGCTGAAAGAGAAGAGGGGAACGATCGTTGGGGTGGCAGGGTGCGTTGCCCAACAAGAGGGGAACAAACTGTTAGAGCGGGTTCCTTATCTGGATGTGGTCATCGGAACCCATGCCATTCCTATGCTTCCGCAGATATTACAAAGAATAAAAGTCTCTGGAGAGAGAGTTTGTGAGACCAGTTATGATCAAGACGGGGAATATTTGAAAGCTGTTCTTCCTGGAAAATCTTTAGACAAGGTGAAGTCCTATGTGACCATCATGCAGGGATGTGACCATTTCTGTTCATTCTGTATTGTTCCGCATGTGAGGGGAAGGGAAAAAAGCAGATCCAGTCAAGAAATTATTGAAGAGGTGAAGCATTTGGCTGAGAGGGGTATCAAAGAAGTGTGTCTCCTTGGTCAGAATGTGAATAGCTATGGAAAGGGGTTAAAAGAAAAGACAAGTTTTTCAGAACTCCTTGGGCATATTGATCAAATAGAAGGCATAAAAAGAATTCGGTTTACCACCTCCCACCCAAAAGATTTATCAGAAGAATTGATTCAGGCCTTTACAAAGTTGCCTAAACTTTGTGAACATATTCATCTTCCGTTTCAATCCGGATCGGATAGGATTTTAAAAACCATGCATCGGGGATATACGAAAGAATCCTATCTTGAAAAAATTGAACGCTTGAAGAAAGTCTGTTCCTCCATTGCCTTAACTGCTGATGTGATCGTAGGATTTCCTGGGGAGGAAGAGGAGGATTTTAGACAGACTCTCGATTTGATGGAGAAGGTTCAATTCGATGACCTTTTTTCTTTTAAATACTCATTAAGAAAAGGGACCCGGGCTGCCCAGTTTGAGGATAAGGTTGAAGAGAAGGTCAAACAGGAACGGCTCTCAATCCTTCAGGAAATCCAAAAAAGGATCACTCTTAAAAAAAATCAGGAATTAGAAGGTCGAGTCGAGGAGGTATTAGTCGAAGGCTTGAGCAAACAGAGCGCTCAAGATGTGACCGGCAGAACCCGATCCAACAAGATCGTCAATCTCAAAGGAGATTTAAGTTTAATAGGGAAGTTAATCCCCATCCGAATTGTACAGGGTTATGCCCATTCTCTCAGGGGTGAAATAGTCTCAGCTCAAGATCCTTCAATCTACAATCTCTGATCTGCAATCCGCAATCGGTAGAAAACTTACTCCGATTCTCTCCGCGGCCAGATCGTTCAAATTAATTAG
>DCVM01000163.1 GCA_002327985.1 Syntrophaceae bacterium UBA2188
AGTAAAAATCTTTTGACAATACGAAAAAATCTAAAAGGAGGGTTTTATGGGAATCGAGCTGGCTTATGCGATGGGAACACAGCCGGGAGGGGGGGGAGGCTCAGGGTCTCAAATTTGGAGTTTTCTACCCATTATTTTTATCTTTGTCATCTTTTACTTCCTGCTCATCCGACCCCAACAGAAACAGAAGAAAGAACATCAGAATCTTCTAGCAAACCTCAGAGAGGGAGATAATGTTTTAACCTCTGGAGGAATCTACGGCCGAGTGACGGGCATCAAGGATGATAAAATTACCGTTGAAATCTCCGACAAGGTAAGAGTGAAGGTCAATAGAGGCCATATTGCAGGAGTGGTCAGGCAGGATGTCCTAAAAGCCAACTAACATGATTTCGGATTGGTGAATGCGCCTGCCTACCGTAGGCGGGCGGGCAGAATATAAGTTCTATCAACAAATTTCGTATCCCCAAATCCGCAATCAGCCATGGAAATGCTCCTTGCTCTAAACCTTGTTTTAGGGCTATAATCCACAAGGAGGTGAAACATGAGGAAATATGAAACCATTTTTATTATGGACCCCGATCTGGAAGAAGAGCAGACCCAATCGGTCATCGAAAAAGTCAAAGGGATTATCACCCAAACCAATGGAGAAATTTTAAAGGTTGAAGATTGGGGGAAACGAAAACTCGCCTACGAAGTCAAAAAGAAATCCAAGGGTCACTATATCCTGATCCACTTTTCAGGATCACCCGCTTTGCTTTCTGAATTAGAGAGAAACTTTCGAGTCATGGATTCCGTCATCAAGTTCCAATCCGTTCGATTGGGCGAACGGCAAGCCTCCTCCTCAGAGGCCCCTATCCCGGAAGAAACTCCGGAGGGAGAATCCGCAGCTACGGAAAAGACATGACCCTCTTAAACCGTGTGATTCTCACTGGAAAGGTGGTCACTCCGCCTCGGCGGCATTATCGTCCAGACGGGTCTCCTGTGATTCAATTCCCTCTGGAATTAAACGACTCTGAGGGCCAAACGGATCAGCTCTTTCATCAAGATGGCCCAGCACAGGGAGGCCGAAATTGGATCAACATTGTAGCCATTGGAAAATTGGCTGAGTTTAAACCTGACCTCCTTCAAAGAGGCCAACACCTGATGGTCATCGGTAAGCTCAATCAAAGGCGCTGGCAAACGCCAGAAGGAAAACATCGAACACGCACAGAGGTAATCGCCACAGACTTGAGGACAATTGAAGAAAAGATATAAAAATCAAGAGATAAGGAGAAGAGAATGAGGAAACCGATGGAAAAACCAGGCCCCGACAGAAAGAAAAAACCCTTTATGAGGCGAAAGGTTTGCCGATTCTGTACGGACAAAAAATTAGATATCGATTATAAAAATCCAAAGATCCTCAGATATTTTATTACAGAACGGGGAAAGATTATTCCCCGAAGAATCTCAGGAAACTGTGCAAAACATCAAAGACAGGTGACCGTTGCCCTTAAAAGGGCTCGTAATATTGCCATTCTTCCTTTTACAACAGCAGTTCGGTAATCTGTGACAAGGGTTTAGGGTAAAGGTTAAGAAACCAGTTTGGTAAAAGGTGTGATGGTTGTTGATCAGGAGGTGATCCATGCAAGTCATTTTGTTAGAGAATATGCCTTCTTTGGGAAAAGCTGGGGACTTGGTCAAGGTCTCTGACGGATATGGAAGAAATTATCTCATCCCCAAGAAGAAGGCCGTTCTGGCCACAGAAAAAAGCCTTAAGATGATCGAACATCAAAAGCGGCAAGTTCGGCAACGGATGGAAAAGACAAGAACGGGTGCAGAAAAGATAGCTCAACGGCTCGAACATTTATCCTGCACCTTTGCAAAACCGGTTGGAGAAAGTGGAAAACTTTTCGGTTCGGTGACCTCCATGGATATTGAGAATTATCTGAGAGAAAATGGGATCGAGGTGGATCGTAAAAAGATCTCCCTGGAGGAGCCCATCAAAAATTTGGGGATGTTTACCGTACCGATCAAACTCCATACGGAAGTCACCGCCCATCTTAAGGTATGGGTGGTCCAGGAGTAAGGTGTCATGAATGAGGCGGATTTCTCCTCTCACAAACTTCCTCCTCAGAATGTCGAAGCGGAACAATCTGTACTGGGTGGAGTCCTGATTGAGAATTATTCAATCAATAGGGTGATGGAGGTCCTCGAACCCGACGATTTCTACCGGGAATCCCATCGCAAGATATTCAAAGCTTTGCTCGATCTTTCCGAAAAGGATGAACCCGCAGATTTGATCACCCTCACGAACGAATTGAAAAATAACGGCCATCTCGATTCGGTGGGAGGGGCCTCTTACATCGCCTCCCTCATCGATTCGGTTCCTACCGCAGCCAATATCGACTATTATGTAAAGATCGTCAAGGAAAAGTCGATACTCCGAAAGCTTATTCAGACCTCTACCGACATCATCACCCAGAGTTATGAGGATCGCGGAGATGTTGAAAGTTTCCTCGATGAAGCGGAACGGGCCATCTTTGAGATCTCCGAAAACAGAGTGAGACCTTCCTTTTACCCCATCAAGGATGTGATCAAGGATAGTTTCAAAATCCTTGAAAGGCTCTACGAGAAAAAGGAACTGGTGACCGGTGTCCCTTCAGGGTTTAAAGAGCTGGACCGGCTGACAGCAGGTTTCCAGCCATCGGACCTCATCATTGTCGCCGGGAGACCCAGCATGGGAAAGACGGCCTTCTGCCTCAACCTTTCACAATATGCAGCCATCCAGAAAAAGACCCCTATCGCTATTTTCTCATTGGAGATGTCGAAGGAACAATTGGGCATCCGCATGCTCTGCTCCGAAGCCCACGTGGAAGGAACCAAACTGAGAAGCGGCTTTTTGAACGAAAGCGACTGGCCGAGGTTGACCATTGCCGCAGGGAACCTCTCAGAGGCCCCCATCTATATCGATGATACCGCTGCTCTCACCATTCTCGAACTCAGAGCAAAAGCCCGCCGTCTGAAAACAGAACAAGGCGGTTTGGGGATGGTTATCATTGACTACCTCCAACTGATGAAGGGAAGGACAAGATCTGAAAGCCGCCAGCAGGAGATTTCCGAAATCTCCCGATCTCTAAAAGCTCTTGCCAAGGAACTCAGTATCCCTGTCATTGCAGTCTCTCAGCTTAGCCGGAAGACCGAGGAACGAACAGGCAATCGTCCCCAGCTCTCGGACCTCCGGGAATCTGGCGCAATTGAGCAAGATGCCGACCTGATCCTTTTCATCTACCGGGATGAAATCTATAATCGTGCAGAAGACAATCCCAATAAAGGCAAGGCGGAGATCATCATTGGAAAGCAACGGAACGGACCAACGGGAAAGATTGATTTAGCCTTTCTCGACAAGTTTACGACCTTTAAAGAGCTCTACAAAGGGGAAACAGAGTCCGGTGTCAGTGATTGGTGAAGGGTGTTTGTCAATCAATACCCTGGGATATAACCCCCACCATTCATCACGATCATGGTTCACTGCCTATGAATCTTCCTAACGCCCTCACCTTGACAAGAGTCCTGATGATTCCACTCTTCGTCATTTTTATTATCAATCAACACTTTGGATGGGCCCTAATAACCTTTTTGATCGCAGGGATTACTGACGGGATTGATGGTCTGATTGCCCGCATCACTCATCAACGGACCGAATTGGGTGCTTATCTTGATCCCATCGCGGATAAACTCCTTCTTTTTTCCGCATTCATCACCCTCGCCATCGTTGAGATAATCCCGAGCTGGCTGGTGGTCATTGTCATCACCCGTGATGTCATCATCCTGGTAGGTTTTTTAGTAATGCTGCTCACCAGTTATCATCCAAAGATTAATCCCAGTGTCTTAAGTAAGATGACCACCACCTTTCAAATCCTCACCATTGTGTTCGTTCTCTTAACCGGATATTACCCAGCCTTTCATCAACTTTCAGTGATTGCCATTTATGGAACAGCCGTCATTACCATTTTATCCGGGACCCAATATATTTATATCGGGACTCGAATTTTAAATGAAAAAAAATAAACTACCCCGCAGCAAGCTGCGGGGCATCAAATTCTCTAAAAAACTTTCCTCCCCCTTGATGGGGGAGGATTAAGGTGGGGGTGATGATAAGATCATTTCCCCCTCACCCTAACCCTCTCCCCCCAGGGGAGAGGGAGGCCATTCATCCCCCCAGCAGAGCTGAGGGGTATTCTGGCATATTTTTATAAAAAGTAAGACTTTTTGAATTGACAAACACTCTATAATCTGATAATTCGTCTCTGTATACTTGACAGGTCTTTTTTGAAAATTTTGAAAGGAGGGGTGGGCAATGGCTAAAAAAATCACAAGAAGAAAGTTTTTGAAAGGTGCGGTTATGGGTGGCGTGGCTTTGGGGACCGGATTAGGAGGATACCGGGTAACCTATGGTCAGGCCAAGAAGTCGGCAGGTCCCATCAAGATTGGTGGACAGGGGGCTATTTCGGGAGCCCATGCTGATTATGGTTGGCAGATGATGGCCGGAGCAACGCTTGCCGCTGAGCAAATCAATTTGAAGGGTGGAATCTTAGGTCGAAAACTCGAAATGAAATTTATGGACGAAGAGTTAAAACCAGCGACGGCCGTCAAAAATGCAAGATATTTTGTCACGGATTGGGGGGCCGACTTTCTTTTTGGCATCGACTCCAGTGGCAGTGCCATGGCTATTGGTCCGGTGTTACCAGAATTGAATCGACTCTTTTTCTTCACCCATGCTGCCACCCATCGATTGACTGAAGAATTGGTTGCCGGTAAAGGAATTAAACAGATCTTCAGGATGGTCGCACCTGTTTATCAGGATGCCCTGGCTGCTTGGGTCTTTAAAGACAATCCAGAGATCAAACGGTGGGCAGGTATCAACTGTGATTATGAATATGGGTACGTCGCCTGGAACCTGTTTAAAGAAAATATCAAAAAGTTCCGTCCGGATGTGGAATTTGTTGCAGCGGCCTGGGCTCCCTTCTGGACCATGGACTTTTCCTCCCATATTTCAGCCGTCATGGCTGAAAAGCCGGATGCAATCTTTTCCACCCCATGGGCAGGTGAAGGGGTCATGCTTTTAAGACAAGCCCTGATGCTTGGAGTATTTGATAAGATTCAGGCTTGGTGGCAAGGTATGGGCGGTTCTGTTGACCTGCTTGAGGGAATCTCCAGGGAGGTAGCAGGAGATAAATTTAAAGGGAAACTCTGGGCAACCGCTCGCTATATCCATAACTATCCTTCAACACCGGACAACAAAGCCTTTGTCGAAGCCTTTAGAAAGAGATGGGGAAAGTTTCCCAACTACTCTGCAGAAGGAAGTTATTCAGCGATCTATGCGATTAAGGCAGGGGCTGAAAAGGCCAAGTCCATTGAAACAGCAAAAGTGGGAGCCGCTCTGGAGGGAATGGAATTGAAGACCCCTGCAGGGCCTCGCTTGATCAGAAAAGAAGATCACCAGGCTGTTTACACTGTTCCGGCTGGAAGGGTGATGATGAGCCCGGATTATCCTCTACCCATTCTGGGAGATCTGAAAGTAATTCCAGCAAACGATTATTTTCGTAACCCGCCATTCACACCTGTGGCGGCAACAAAATAATTATTTTTCACCCTCTCCCTTCCCCCCTCCCATCAAGGGAGGGGGTAGATTATCTTTCTCGCCCTTGCAAAAGAAAAGGACCTAAAAACCCCTCTCCCCTTGCGGGAGAGGGGTGAGGTGAGGGGAATATATACTGAAAAGATGCTTGAAAAATTACTTTTTCAAAGTCTGATCGGTTTAAGTTTTTCAATGTACCTCTGGCTTCTTGCTGCAGGGCTCACCCTTGTCTTCGGAGTCTTGGGGGTGTTGAACTTCGCTCATGGCAGTCTCTTTATGTTGGGGGCTTACGCCACTTTTACATTATATGGAAAACTTGGCCTTAATTTCTGGCTATCCATTGCGCTCAGCCTCATTAGTGTAGGAATCATTGGAGCAATCCTTGAGCGTCTTTTTATTCGTCGTATCTATGATATCGATCTCGCCTACCAATTGATCCTAACCTTCGGTTTCATTTTGATCTTCGATGATCTGGTAAAAATGATCTGGGGAGGGGTGGCCATGATTCCCCCGATGCCCAGTTTCTTTGAAGGCAATCTTTCTGTCCTTGGCAGGCCTTTCCCTATCTATAATCTTTTTATCATCCTTGCTGGGATAGCGGTAGCGATAATCCTCTGGCTCATTCTGGAAAAGACCTGGTGGGGAAGGATGATTCGAGCCTCTGCATCGGACCGGGAGATGGCCAGTGCCATTGGAATTAATATTCCCATTCTATTCACCACCGTATTTGTTTTTGCAGCGATGCTCGCAGCCCTCGGAGGGGCTCTTGGAACCCCAGTCCGTGTGGTGGCGCCTGGAATCGGTACAGCCATGATTATCCAAGCCTTTGTGATCACTGTCATCGGCGGGTTGGGAAACCTGAAGGGTGCCTTTGTAGGAGCTCTGATTGTCGGCATCTTGACTTCTTTCGGAATATTGCTCTTCCCTGTCTTTGAGCTTTTTATCATCTTTGTCGTGATGGCGATTATATTGATGGTAAAACCGGAAGGACTCTTTGGAAAGTGATCCCCCACCCTCACCCTCCCCCCTTGAGGGGGAGGGATGGGAGGGGGGCTCATTGCTAATTGTTAATTTTGCAATGCTAATTTTACAATGATGAAACTTAAAATTTTTCTTCTTGCAGCATTGATCCTATTCCTTCTCTTCCTTCCTGCCTTTGCAGGGAAATATCTCCTCTATATGACCATCCATATCCTTATTCTCTCTGTGTTTGCTCTGGGCTTCAACCTTCTCTTAGGTTACACCGGCTTGCTCTCTTTTGGCCAGGCAGGATTCTTTGCAATGGGTGCCTATGCCTCGGCCAAAATCCTTCTCGTTGTCCCCTCGCTCTTGTTAGGTACGATCGCGGGCATGGTGGCAGGAGGAATTTCCGCTCTGGTCTTGGGCTATCTCTGTGTGCGGCACACTCGAATCTATTTTTCCATGTTGACCCTTTCCTTTGGGATGATGATTTATTCACTCGCATGGAAGTGGCGGGAAGTCACAGGGGGCGATGATGGATTGGTGGGAATTCCAAGGGCCCCCTTTGACATTCCAGGGATTCTCAGTATCAATATGAACCCCATGGGGAATTATTACTATTTTGTTTTGGTGATTTCATTAATAGCTATATTCATTCTCTATCGAATTGTGAATTCTCCATTCGGCCTCACTTTAAAAGGAATCCGTGATAGCGAAAATCGTGTCGCCTTCGCAGGAATTTCGATCAGAAATTACCGGCTTCTCTCCTTTACCATTGCCGGGTTATATGCAGGGCTCGCTGGATCATTCCTGCCGCCCCTTGAAAACACGGTCACTCCGCCCCTTGCGCATTGGACTCATTCAGCGGAACCGGTCATGGTGACCTTGTTGGGAGGGATCCACACTTTTTCCGGCCCTATTGTTGGATCGGTTCTATTCTATCTCATCAAGGATATTATCGTAAGATATACTCAATACTGGTTGATCTGGTTTGGTTCCATCGTCGTCTTTTTGGTTTTGGTATTTCGCGGAGGGATTGTCATTTTTTTTACGGAACGAATCTGGCCCTTATTGAAAAAACAGCAGAGAAGGTAAGATCGAATGTCAGATCTTCTCAGGACGGAGAAGCTCAGAAAATATTTTGGTGTGGTCAGTGCAGCGGATGATGTGGACCTCAAGATCAAACAAGGGGTGCTCACGTCTATCATCGGACCGAATGGAGCTGGTAAGACCACGCTTATCAATCTCCTGACCGGAAATATTCTACCTGATTCGGGTAAAGTCTTTTTTAATGAAGAAGAGATCACTTATCTCCCCATCCACAAAAGGGTGAAGAAGGGAATCTGCCGTTCTTTCCAGATCATGAATATCTTTCCTAAACTCACCGTCCTCGAAAACATTCAAATTCCCATTCTCTCTCTGATGAATCAGAGCCTCAGTTTTTTTAAACCCGTCTCTCGCCATACCGATGCCAATGACCGGGTTGAAAAGTTATTGATGGAGATCGGTTTGGTAGAAAAAAGAGACCTCCCAGCCGGGACTTTATCTCATGGCGATCAACGTCTGCTCGAAATCGGACTGGCCATGGCTTCTGAACCCAAACTTCTTTTTCTCGACGAACCCACAGCTGGAATGAACCCGGTCGAGCGGATCAAGGTTTTAGAAAACATACGAAGATTATCCCACGAAAAACAGTCAACCTTTGTGATCGTCGAACATGATATGGACATCGTCTTCTCCCTTTCCGACCGAATTATTGTTCTTCATCGAGGTCAAATCCTGGCCGATGGAAAGCCTGAAGAGATTAAACAGAATGAAGATGTAAAAAAGGTTTATCTGGGCGAAGAAATCCTTTGGGAGAAAGTATGACTCCTGAATCTGCTCACATGATTCTCAAAGTCGATCGGATCGATACCTTTTATGGCCAGAGCCATGTCCTTCAAGGGATTTCTCTATCGATTGTCGAAGGAGAGGTGGTTTCCCTTTTGGGAAGAAATGGAGTGGGTAAGACGACCACGCTTCGCTCCATCATGGGCCTCACCCCTCCCCGTTCAGGAAAAATTCTTCTCCACAATATCGATATTGTGGGTAAACCCCCTTTTCAGATTGCTCAGATGGGAATCGGCTATATGCCCGATGACAGAAGGATCTTCCCTGACCTTACGCTATATGAAAATCTTGAATTGGCTCGCCGGTTATCAAAAAAAGGGAAAGTTTCATGGACTTTTGAAAAGGTCTATAACCTCTTTCCTGTTTTTACCGACTTGAAAGAACGAAAGGGAACCCAGTTGAGCGGAGGGGAACAGAAGATGCTGGCGATCGGACGAGCCCTAATGAAAAATCCTGATCTCCTCCTCTTAGACGAACCCTCTGAAGGTTTGGCCCCCCTCATCGTTCAGAATCTAACTGAAGTCATTGCCCGGATTCGAAGTGAAGGAGTGACCATCCTTCTGGCAGATCAGAATCTCAAATTCTGTCGCAAGACTTCCGATCGAGGTTACATTTTAGAAAAAGGCATGGTGCAGCACCAAGGCCTTATGGAAGAAATCTGGCAGAACGAAGAGATCTTGAAAAAATACCTCGTTGTATAAATGCTTTTTTCCCTCAAAATTTCTTTTCTTATGATGGGTCTGAGCGGACTCACGGCCCAGATCGTGCTTCTCAGAGAACTGCTTGTTTCCTTCCTCGGCAACGAACTCACCCTCGGAATCATTCTCGCCAATTGGTTGATCCTCGTGGCCATCGGGTCTTACTTGATCGGTCCATCGGTTGAAAGGGTAGAAAGAAAATTAGAAGTTTTCGTGCTACTCCAGCTGGTCTTTTCCGTCGCCTTGCCTCTCTCTATTTTTCTATGCAGGACATTTAAAAATATTCTGCTTTTGACTCCCGGAGAAGCACTCGGCTTTGCCCCGATATGGGTTTCGTCGTTTTTAATACTTCTCCCTGTCACCCTTCCCTATGGAGCCCTCTTCACCTATGGATGTAAACTCTATTCCCAATATTCCAGGGAGGAGGCCTCTTCTGTTGGAAAGGTCTATCTTTTCGAAACCATTGGGGCCATCATCGGAGGATTACTCCTGACCTTCCTCCTGATTCAACATCTCCATTCATTTGAGATCGCTTTGGTGATCTCTCTGGCAATGGGTTGGGTGTCGTTGATTCTTGTCTGGCCTGCCTTGAACCAGCGTGGTTCAGGGCCTGCTTCCAGATCATTGATTCCTTCTTTTAAAAGCGCCCTTTGGATTTTATCCGGGCTCCTCTGTTTGATATTTGCTTATAGCCTCTTGTCTCAAACCTCAACCTTAATTCACCATTTCTCGCTCCAAACTCAATGGAGAAATCTTAATGTCATTCATAACGAAAACTCCGCCTATGGAAATATCACTGTCACAAAGAGAGGAGAGCAATTCACCTTTTATAACGACGGGGTTCCATCCCTCACCGCCCCTGTTCCAGACATTGCCTTCGTTGAGAATTTTGTTCACTTCCCGATGCTCTTTCATGAAAAACCTGAATCCTTGTTAATCCTGAGCGGAGGAGCAGGGGGAATGATTCATGAAATATTAAAATACCCTATAAAACGTGTGGACTATGTTGAGTTGGACCCCCTTCTCTTAAAACTGGTTCAGAAATTTCCAACTCCCTTGACTCAATCCGAGCTCTCAGACAAAAGGGTCAACATTCACTATATGGACGGCCGACTGTATACCCAAAAAACCCAAGACCGATTCGATATCTTATGGATCGGTCTTCCTGCTCCTCAGACCTTGCAGACCAACCGATTATTCTCCTTGGAATTTTTCTTCATGGCCAAAAGGATAATGAATCCCCATGGCCTCCTCGTGCTTTCTCTTCCCGGCTCTCTCACCTATATCAGCCCAGAATTAAGAGATTTAAACGGGTGCATCTTAGATACTTTAAAAAGAGTCTTTGCGTCAGTCAGAATCATCCCCGGCGATGTCAATCTCTATTTGGCTTCGTCTTCCGAGTTTTTGGAAAAGATCCCCTCTGATGAGATCGTCACTCGATTCAAAGAAAGAAACATCCAAACAAACCTCCTGACTGAAAACTACCTAAAATACCGACTGCAGGAAAGGTGGCTTCAATGGTACTGGAAATCCATGGAAAGGAGAAAAAGCCATATCAATTCTGATTTTCTTCCACTGGGTGTCTACTTCAATCTCTCCTACTGGAATGCCTTGTTCTCCCCTTATCTTACAGGAATCTTTAAGGGGTTTGAGGGGCTTCAACTGACCTTATTCCTTGTCATCATCATTCTCATCACCGTCCTCCTCGCCATCCTTTTTATAAAAATGCCTCGTCACTCCAGGCACGCCGTCACTTATTCCATCTTTACAACAGGGTTGACAGGAATGATATTCACCCTGGCAATCATCTTCACTTTTCAGACCTTTTACGGATACCTTTATCACCAGATCGGCCTTCTGGTAGCCATCTTCATGGCCGGGATCGCATTCGGCAGTTACTTGATCATTCACCCTCTTAATCGAATGAAAGAACACTCCATTCTATATCTGAAAATAGAGATAGGGATCATCCTCTTCGCCATCCTGCTGCCTTTCTTCTTTCTTATTCCATCACCGCATCTTGAAAATAAGACCGTGTTTTTTGTCCTCTATGCAGGATTTTTGGTCACGGCTTTTCTTTCCGGAATGTTCACCGGCCTTCAGTTCCCATTGGCCGTTAAGATTTATTTAAAACAACCTTCAGAGAAATGGAAACTCGGACAAACAGCAGGATTAATCTATGGAGCAGACCTGTTCGGAGGTTTCTTTGGAGGATTGTTCGGAGGCGTTCTTTTTTTGCCCCTTTTGGGCTTAAAAAAGACCTGCTTCATGATGGCCATGATCAAAATCAGCAGTGGGTTATTGTTTTTACTTTTTATGAGAAGCAAAAGAACGTAGGGGTCGCTTTCTTTTTATAGCATAGAAGGTGCAATAATGCCTCAGCCTATTCAAGGATTAATCTTTGAGATCTCCATTAAGAAAGGCTCCAATGCGTTCAAATGCTCTGGGGTCCTGGACATAAAAAAGATGTCCCCCTTCGTACAGGTCTAAACGCGATCCAGGAATCTGTTCCTGCATGGCCCTGAGATTGGAAGGTTTTGCAATCCCATCGTACAGGCCACCACAGATATAGACGGGCATTTGCAGCTTTTTAAGGCTATCGTAGGTATCATGGCGCGCACGGGCTTCCAGTTGTCGGCGGAAACCTATTTGGCGTCCAGGTTCGTCAACTCCCACCTGCAAACTCGTTAAGACCTCGTCAAACATCGCTTGAAATTGAACAGGGTCGGCTGCCCGCCAGATCCCATGTCGCCGGATGTCACGTAGTTGGAGAATGTGGCGCGCATAATCCTCCACGGGTAGGTCCGCGAGCTCGTGTAATGGATATGAGCTCCCGCCAGCGCCGCCACTGCTGGTGCATGCCAAGACCAGACGCTCCACCCGGTGCGGATACCGCAGGGCAAACTCTTGGGCCACCATCCCTCCGAACGAAATGCCCATCACTAAGCAACAATCCCACCCCACTGCATCTAACAATGCGTTGGCGTCTTCGGCATAGTCGACCATGGTGCAGGGAATATCTGGCTTCGAGGTTTGGCCGAGGCCGCGTTGATCATAGGCAAGGATCTCAAAGTGCTGGGCAATGGGCATTTCAAAAATACTGGGGAAACGGCGTAAATCGCCTCCTGTGCCACTGATGACCAAGAGGCGCGGCCCTTTGCCCCGGATCTCGTAATACATCTTCAGGTCACGAACGTTGATGAACGGCATCGTTGGTTTTCCGCTATGATTAAATTCTGGTTTACTTAGTTGACAAAAGGGACCACCTTCACAAATATCTCTATTTGGTATGTTGTATTAATATGTAGTATAGGTAAACCATGATTAGCAGTCAAGGGAAAATCTACTATTCCGGTCTCTACTTTAGAGGTTGCCTATGAGATTGCAAAGAAAAATGGTTTGATGTATGTATATATCGGAAATGTTCCGGGCCATATTTACAACTCAATCTATTGTCCCTTTTGTAATCGAAAGGCCATTCAGCGGTATCACTTTAATGTCTTAAAAATGAATATGGTGGATGGGAAATGTAAGTTTTGCAACGTTTCGATTAAGGGAAAATGGAATTGATTCAATTTCAGATTGCAGATCTCAGATTTAAGATTGGAGGTTTTATTTTTTCAATCTGTAATCTACAATCTAAAATTTTAAATGATGGGGGGTTAACATGGATCTTTTCAATTTAACTGGTAAGGTAGCTTTAGTCACCGGCAGCACAAAAGGGTTGGGTGAAACATCGGCAAAGGCCCTGGCTAAAGCAGGCGCGGATATTGCGGTTTGCGGTCGGAACCCTGCTGACCTCAAAAGAGTAACCACTGATATTCAATCACTGGGAAGAAAGTCCGCAGGATTCGAACTGGATGTCCTCTCCAAGGAAAAAGTTAAAAAGGGAATCGGAGAGATACTCAACCACTTCGGTCGCATCGATATACTCGTGAACAATGCCGGCACCAACTATCGGGTTCCTGTCCTTGAATATCCTGAGGACAAGTGGGATCTGATCATCAACACCAATCTAAAAGGATATTTTCTGGTGGCCCAGGCTGTCGTCCCTCAGATGGTCGAACGAGGATATGGCAAGGTCATCAATATGAGTTCCATTCTCGGGAAAGTGGGTCTTGCCACCCAGCTTGCCTATGCCTCTTCAAAGGGCGGTGTGGAACAGATGACAAAAGTGATGGCTCTTGAGTGGGCAAAACAGGGTGTGCGTGTTAATGCCATTGGCCCGACCTATTTTGAAACCGATATGGTCAAGCAGATTCGAAACGACCCGGTACGGTTCAACTTCATCAATGAGCGGACTCCTATGGGAAGATGGGGTTACCTTCCGGAGCTGGAAGGGACGGTCATCTTCCTGGCTGCCCCCGCATCGGACTTCATCACCGGCCAGGTCATTTATGTTGACGGGGGCTGGACGATCTGGTAAATCGTCCTGGCCTTTTTATTTTGGACCAATCGGGCACAAGAGGATTTGCCATAGTCTGTCGTCATCGCCTGTTCTGACGGCCTCTAAAAGAGGATGGAAAGAAGAAAGGTAATGAAAGAAAAAATGAAAGCAGCCAGATTTTATAAGGTGGGTGAACCCTTAAGGGTCGAGAAGGTTCCCATTCCTGTGTTAGGGCCAGAGGAAGTCCTGATTAATGTAAAAGCCTGCGGTATCTGTGGTTCGGATATTCATATTGTTTATGAAGGGGTAACTCCAACCGCTTACTCACCTATTACGCTGGGACATGAACCCTCTGGGGCGATTACTGCCTTAGGTTCTGAGGTTGAAGGTTGGCAAGTTGGGGACAGGGTGACAGTCAATCCTTTTATCACCTGTGGGAAATGCATCAATTGCCTTTCTGGAAACTCCCAGATCTGCATGTCACGGCGGGTTATTGGCATTCACACTGAAGGGGGATTGGCAGAATTCTTAAAAGTCCCGTCCAAAAACTTAGTGCGTTTACCTGACCATGTCCCCTTTGATCAAGGCGGGATTGCCGTGGATGCCGTAGCCACTCCCTTCCACGCTATTACGAATAGAGGAGCTCTGAAGGTAGGAGAGAAAGTGGCAATTTTTGGGTGTGGAGGGTTGGGTATCCATGGAGTTCAAATTGCAAAGGTTTGTGGTGCTTCAGTGGTTATTGCAGTGGAGGCCATTGATTCGGCTCTGGAACGAGCAAAGAAAGTGGGTGCTGACGAGGTGATCAATCCTCGAAAAGATTCCCCGGTTAAAAAAATAAGAGAGATGACCGATGGATCGGGAGTTGATTTGGCATGTGAGTTTATTGGACTAAAGGAGACGATCGAACAGGCTCTCGGATGTATTAGGGTAGGAGGGAAAGTGGTGGTCGTTGGTCTTGGATCCGAAACTGTCTTTCTTCCTCCCCCCACGACATTTGTTCGGACTGAATTATCACTGCTCGGTTCTTATGGTTCCACTACATCAGAGATCCAAAATGTTATTGATCTTGTGGCCAGCGGTAAATTGAACCTTTCAGATTCTATAACAGCGAAATTTCCACTGGAAGAAGTCAATCAGGGACTGAATCATCTTCATAAAAAGATTGGAAATCCCATTCGCATCGTCATGGAGATAGATTAAGAGAAAATATATTCAGGATCAGTAGAGGCTTAAAAGGAGGAACATCATGGATAGGAATGCGCTTCAAACATTTTTCATGTGGTGTACAATCATAAATGGAGTCTGGTTTGTCTTGGCGGCCATGATTTGTGCATTCGCCGGTGATTGGGTGTATCGCATGCAGAGCAAATGGTTTCCCATCTCTCGGGATGCCTTTAACGTGGCCATTTACTCGTTCTTCGCGTTGTTCAAGATTATCTTTCTGGTGTTCAATGTTGTTCCGTACATTGCCCTGCTGATCGTAGGATGAAATGGGGCATCTAATAACCCAATATACCCTGCTCGATGAAAACGGAATCCCCGAGTCGGTGATTTTCCCGTTCAGGCTCACTTTTAGACCGGAGTCCTCGTCTTCAAGGATCACAGTGGCAGCAACCATTGTAGATGATCTGAGCAATCAATGGTTTGATTCTTTTTGACGTTTGGGCTCCTTGATTATTCTATTCCCACAATACGTTTGGCCCAGCGTTTCTTCTGTTCCAAGTTTCCCAATCTACCGTACATGACTTTCTGGGTCTGAGGAGATCCGGCCCCATGCATGGACTCAACCAGGGCAGTCCCTCCACTCATATTTTCAATGAGCCTTAAAATTTTCATTCGATCTTCGACAGGGATACCCTTAGCCCCTGCCAAATATTTCTTCACATAACGACCTATCTCGCTACTTTCCAAATCGCCATGGAAGGGCATGGTGGCAACAATCCCTCCTGCGATATCATGGGCAAGTCGCGAAATTTCATAAATGTGGCGTGTGACATTATGTTTGGTCGTATTGGCTAAAAGGGGATCTGGATAATAAGCTCCAGAAGGGGTTTTGTATCCCATAGCAGAGCAAGCGACAGACCCTGAATAGATCGTTTCCGCCAAATGAATCATTTCTGCCAGCTTTTCCTTAATATGAGAAGCGCCGGCTGTCCCTTGATACTCTGCAGCCAATGCCGTCGCCCCTACCAAGACATCAGAGACCCCTCCTTTGCAACCCCCATAATTTTGTCGATGTAAAGTGGCAAATCGTTCTACGAGTATTCCAGCCATGTCATATTCACCGCAAAGGAAAACCCTTTCCCAGGGAACAAACACATTATCAAAGATGATGAGGGCTTCCCCTCCCACCAGTCCGTATGGATTTCCAGCATCCATCCCTTCTTCAAACTTTCGTTCTTCGTTCGTCTGGCGGCCAAAGATGAGAGTCACTCCAGGGGTATTCAATGGAAACGCACAGGCCAAGGCATAATCTCGATCCTCCTCTCTCATCGCCTGCGTAGGCATGATAAGAATCTCGTGTGAATTGACACCTCCGGTCATATGAGCCTTGGCTCCTCGAATGATAATGCCATCGGGCCGGCGTTCTACGACATGTGTAAAAAGATCTGGATCAGCCTGCTTGCTGGGCGAAAGAGACCTGTCTCCCTTGGTATCCGTCATTCCGCCTACCACCATGACATTGCTGTCCTGGACGTAGATCAGATACTTCTTAAATCGCTCAAAGTAGTCTGTCTTATATTTTTGATCCACGTCATAACTCGTCATATAGGTGGCGTTTAACGCATCGAATCCTACACATCGTTGAAAGCACGAGCCTGTTTCATGTCCGATGAGTCGAAGCATCTGAACCTTCTTGATCAGGTCATCCACACTCTGGTGGATATGCGTGAATCGGTTGATCTTCCTGCCCGTCAGATGAGAAGTGGCTGTCATCAACGCTTCATGCTCGGGACGTAGGGCAAGTTCATAGGTGAGGGCAGCCGAGTTGATATGAGGACGAAAACCTGGGTGCTCTGTAATATCCTCCACCCGTTTTCCATTATAATAAACAATGTGATGAAGGTCTTTGAGACTCTGGATGTAATCTTCTTTGGTCACGATTCGTTTCATTTTTTTCTCCTTCTATGAAGCATAGCGTATAGGGCATAGCGCATCGCGTTATATAACCTTTGAGCTTTCAACTTTGAGTATTCCTAAAAGCACGCCGTAAAAATTTTCCCGTAGCGGTCTTGGGCACCTCTTTGACAAATTCCACCTGTCTGGGATATTTGTATGCAGCCATTCGTTCCTTGCAATGAGCGATGATGTCTTCACCTTTCACCTTACCTTCAAATTCCTCCTTTAAAGCCACGAAGGCCTTGACGGTCTCTCCACGATAAGGATCTGGAACTCCCACGACAGCAACTTCACGAACAGAAGGATGGAGATAAATGACATCTTCCACCTCTCTTGGCCAAACTTTGAATCCGGACGCAATAATCATATCTTTCTTTCTATCTAAGAGATAAACCCATCCTTTGTCATCCATTGTACCGACATCTCCGGTAAAAAGCCACCCCTGACGGATCGCATGGGCGGTCTCCTCGGGTTTGTTCCAATATCCAGGAATGATCCCCGGTCCCTTGACAGCCAGTTCGCCCACTTCTCCAGGAGGGAGTTCTTTTTCGGGGTCGCTCAGGTCCATAATTTTGGCCTCATGGCTTGGAATGGGAATTCCGATAGCAATGGCCCCGGTTGAGGGATCGACAGGTGCCCTGGATCCCAGGGGAACCAGAGTCGCAGGGGAGGTACTTTCGGTGAGACCATAAACATTGTGAATATATGTTCCTGTGAGTTTTTCGAATCGCTCTACCACTGCAGGAATCACTGGAGCTCCTCCACTGTAAACTTTTCGGAAGCTGGAAAGATCATACTTTCCGATCTTCGGGTCATTCATCAATGCGATAAAAACAGTGATGGCTGCAATCGTACAGGTGGCCTTCCATTTCTCAATCATCTCAAATGTTGTCTTGGGATCAAACCGGTAAAATAGAATAAGTGGTGTTCCCGAAGCGATACAGGTTCCAATATGGCCAACCATACCTGTGACGTGGAAGAAAGGAGCTGCTCCAAGCATGATATCTGAGGGGGTTAATTTCCAGCAATGGCGATAGACCTCTGAGTTGAACGCAACATTTCCATGGGTGTTCATAGCTCCTTTGGGTGGACCTGTCGTCCCAGAAGTATAAGTGAGATAAGCCACATCTTCTCGTAATAGGTTTACCTCTGGGGGTTGTTTCCCTCGATATTTTTCGATGAGCTTTACGAAGTCTAAGCTTTCGAGGTTTTCAACTTTTTCCGCTCCCTTGAGAATCGAGGGGAGCAAAGTTTTTGGATCGAGAAAATCTAACTCTGAGGTGGTGATCAGATGCTCAACTCCTGTTTCTTTGGCCACTTTTCTAATCATCTCGCCGTAAAGGGATTCCATGCAGACAAGAATCTTGACAGAGGCATCCCTAAAATAATAGGAGAGTTCCTTTTCTCTGTACATAGGATTTAAGGGAACAATCGTTCCACCGCTCTTCCAGATTCCAAATTGGCCAATAATAAATTGGGGAATATTTTGGAGGTAAAGAGAAACCCGGTCTCCTTTCTTCACACCGAGGTCTATCAATGCGCAGGCGAAGGCATCACTCATCTCATCCAGTTCTTTGTAGGAAATCACCTTATTGAAATAGTAAAGAGCAGGGCTCTTGGCATGCTGCTGAACCGTTTTACGAAGATGGTCCAAAGCGTTTGTGGCCTCTGGAGTTAAGTCGGAAGAATAATCTTTGGGATAGAGAGAAAGCCACCTTTTGGATGGAGGTGTTGAGTTCATTAAAAATCTCCTTTCTCGTTGAGATGGATCAGCCATTTCACCAAAGCCTCAAAATCACTCTCTCCGGTAATCGAATAGCTAAAATTTTCTTTCTGTTCTAAATTTTGGAATCCACAGGCTCTCGGGCATCCATTGATCACAACCAAGCCATCTAAGTCTGGCTCATCCCGATGTTGAAAAAGAACTCGATCTCCAAAACGAAATTGAACTCTTTGAATTATCTCTACCCTTTCATAGGTGGGATTACATCCTCCGCAATATTTGACTCCGATCTTCTTTCTTTTTGTCGTTTTCAAGTTTGAAGACGTTCTAACCTCAGTCTACCAACTGGGTGGGGTGTTGACCCAGACCACAACGGTATCCTTTTTCCCAGGATTTCTAAACCGATGATTTCTTGTCGAAGAAAAATAGAAACTATCCTCTTCTGTCAATGAATAGGTATGCCCGTTGACGCTTAATTCAAGCATCCCCTCCAGAATTAAACCGAATTCTGCTCCGGGATGCTGATAGTCTCCCTCTGAACTGCCCCCGGGGGAAATTATGGCCAGTCGAGCATCCATCTGTTTTTCAGTTGACTGGGGAATCAGGATCTCTATTCTTGTTTTTGAACCGGGAAATTCAGCCTGAATTCTC
This sequence comes from Syntrophaceae bacterium UBA2188, assembly GCA_002327985.1. GTDB lineage: Bacteria > Desulfobacterota > BSN033 > BSN033 > UBA1163 > UBA1163. The sequence continues at coordinate 19,047 of DCVM01000163.1, forward strand.
TCATGTTTTTTAATAACGACCTTCTGGTCAGAATCTGTTTGAAATAAATCAATAATGGTCATCTCAAGCCCTTCGACAATTCTTTTCAGACGGGATATGCCAGGGTCTACTTTCCCGGTTTCAACCATGGACAGATAAGACGGGGAGCAATTGGCTTTTTTCGCAAGCTGTTTTAGGGTTACATTTTTAAATTTCCGTAATGTCCGAAGTTTCTTTCCTAATTGATCCATATTTATTCAATTTAAATTTAAAATTTCAATATATTGAACCTATATCATAAAAAAAAAATAATGTCTACTTTTCAAAATAATTTTCAAACGGTCAATGACCGTTTGATTCTATTTCACCTTTTAAGTAGAAATTATAAATAATAACAATAAGATGTATATAATACATTGAACATAATTCTGGTCAATTTTTGATCCCACTCGCAGAGATATTTACAAATAGATAATTTTTCATGATCGATTAGGATATGCTTTTCCAAAAATAAATCTTGACAAAAATTCAATATTTTAGTAATGCATACTGGTCATAGAGATACCCATTTGATTTAATAAAATTAAGGATTTTTAATCTTTCATATTAGAAAATTTATAACGGTTACTTCACATTTGATAAGTGTTAAGAAATTAAATTTCAAATCAAAGGAGGTGAAATCAAATAATTTAAACTTAACTGGGATGGGATAGATAATCATCCATCAGAAAGGAAGGAGGTAGGGAGAATGTCAAAGGATGTCTCGAGAAGAAAGTTTTTAAAATATATGGGGGCCACAGCGTTGACCGCCGGAACGCTTGGCACTGCGTCAAAGGTCATCGGCCAGGCCAAGAGGCCTATTCCAAAAGATCCTATAAAAATTGCGGCGGTGAGTTTCTTAACTGGCGCCGCAGCCGCACCTTTTGGTATCCCCGGTGATAATACTTATAAAATGTGTGCCGATGTGATCAACAAAGAAGGTGGAATATTAGGTCGGAAGATAGACTTACAGAGTAAGGATGAAGCAGGTGGCGTGGATGCCCAGGTCAAACTTTGCCGAAAATTGATTCTTGAAGACAAAGTGGATGTTGTATTGGGTTACATCTCATCCGCCTCCTGTCTGGCCATCCTTCCCCTTGCTGATGAATTGGGTGGTTTGATCGTAGCCTACGATTGCGGAACCCATGAGTTGATGGAAGGGAAAACATCCCCTTACGAAGTTCCGAAGTTCAAACTTGGTTTCAGGAGCAAAGCCCACCTTGGAATTGACAATATTGCCTTAGCTTTGTATATCAAAAAATATTATCCCAATATTAAAAAGATCGCGGGCATCAATCAGGATTATGCCTGGGGAAGGGACAGTTGGTTGATCTTTGAAACAGCCATGAAGAAACTGATGCCCCAGGTTCAGGTAGTAAAGACCCTATGGCCTCCTCTCGGTAATACTGATTTTACTGCCCATATCAGTCCATTAATGGGAGCGGAGCCGGATATCGTCCATTCATCACTCTGGGGAGGAGATGCGGTCACCTTCTCGAAACAGGCCTTAGCAATGGGCTATTTTAAGAAGATCAGAATGGCTTATTCGCGCGGTGAACCCTATCCTCAAGAAGTGGGAAAGGACTACCCGGAAGGACAGATTATCTGCTGTGCCGGAACTCACTATTTCCTCTATCCACCGCATGACAAATCACCTCTCAATAAATGGTTTGTTACGGAGTATCACAAGAGATATGGGAAATATCCGACCTATCCCTGCTACCATGCCTATCAGGCTATTTACGCCTATAAATATGCTGTGGAAAAGGCGGCCAAGGCAGTGGGTGGTTGGCCCACCGCAGAAGAAATTTCAAAAGCCATGACAGGCCTAACCTTCCCTACCCCATCGGGTACGCTGACAATTAGAGAAGATCATAACGGCATAGAGGATTGTTTGGTCGGGATCACAAAACTTACACCCAAATATCCTTTCCCGATTCTGGACAAAATGGAAGTATTTCCAGCCGCTCAGGTGAATGCCCCTGTTGGCATCAAGACAGTGGATTGGATCAATAGTTGGAAATAGGAATTTCTGAAAAAATAAAAGCATCGGGTTAAGGTTAGGGTTAGGATGCCAGTTTCGTCTTTGGGTAAAGGCAATGGTTTTTAAATCATAAGCTCTAACCCATTGACCCTTCACCAAACCGGCTTCATAGCCCTAACCTTATGACCTCACCTAAGAGTTCATTTTATTTGGAGCTTGAAATTAGGTTATTGGGATTTTAGTAATTGGGGTATAACGAGTCATGTGGGTTATTTATACTCTTAACGGTCTTTATTTTGCCGCCCTTTTATTTCTCATCTCCCTGGGACTGAACATTATTCTGGGAGTCATGGGCATCCTCAACTTGGCCCATGGTTCTTTATATGCAATTGGGGCTTTTATAGCTGCCTGGGTGATTATCGCTATTGGGATGAAGGTCCCGCCATTCTTTCTCTATGTCACACTTTTAAGTGGACTGGTGCTCGCAGGCATCGTTGGGTTTTTAATGGAAAAATCCTTAATCCGATTTATGTATAAAAGAACCCTCGAGTACCAGCTCTTACTCACCTTTGGAGTCCTGATGCTCCTTGAGGATGTCATCAAGATGATATGGGGAGGACAGGCCTATTATGCCTCTGCCCCTTTTGATCTCTTGGGCAAAGTCGATATTGGGGGACATGTCTATCCAACCTATTTTTTGTTTGTGATGGCCATCGCTTTAATCGCAGGACTGTTTATCTGGCTTTTCATGTCCAAAACGAAGTTGGGGATTATGCTAAGGGCCATCTCTTTGGACAGAGAAATGGCCACAGGATTAGGGCTGGATATTAACAGACTCAGTACCTTTGCTTTTGTCCTCGGATCAGGATTAGCCGGACTAGCCGGCGCGTTAGTAGTTCCAACGACCCCAGCCCTGTTGGGGTTTGGCCATGAGCCCCTCATCCTCGGTTTTATTGTGGTCGTTGTGGGGGGTCTCGGAAGTCTCAAGGGCGCCTTGGTTGGATCTCTTCTTGTAGGTTTTACAAGATCCTTTGGTATTGCTATATTTCCTGAAATCGAATTGCCCTTATTATTCTTAATCGCCGGTATTATTTTAGTCGTTAAACCAGAAGGTCTTTTCGGGAGATAGAAGGTGGGCTTAAAGCAAATATCTAAAAATCCGAGATGGATCATCTATCTATTGATCTTCATCGCTTTATTATTTATCCCACGCATGCTCTCTATCCATGACCTCATGCTCTTCGAATATGGAATAACCTTTGCCATTGTAGGACTTGGGTTCAATCTTCTCTTAGGCTATACCGGTCTTTTATCTTTTGGTCACGGCGCCTATTTTGCAGCGGGGGCCTATTCCGTTGCGATGATTGCTAAATACCTTCCACAGGCATATTCCCTCGAGATATTGATTCCAGCGTCCCTCTTCTTTTCACTGATCCTTTCCATCATCTTTGGTTTTGTTTGTGTCAGACATACAAAGATCTTCTTTTCCATCCTTGCCCTCTCTCTCTCCATGCTTCTCTTTGCTCTGTTATTTAAACTCTATCACATTACAGGAGGGTCCGACGGACTCCGTGTGCCCCTTCCCACTCTGTTTGGCATGTCATTCAAAGGAATTAGAAGGCCTGAGTTTCTTTCAGGAACCTATTACTATTTCTTGTTGGGGGTGTTCTCAATAAGCTTTCTCGTCATGAGAGGGATTGTCAGCTCTCCTTTTGGTAAAGCCCTCCAGGCCATCCGGGATAACGAGGTACGGGCAGAGTTGATTGGCATCCGTGTCCGTCGATATCGACTTTACGCCTTCATGATTTCAGGAATGTTTGTTGGCTTAGGGGGGGCTCTCTGGACCTTTGTCAATGGCCATGTCACGGCGGATTTATCCCACTGGGTTTTCTCAGGCGAAATCGTTTACATGACCTTGCTGGGTGGCTTCGGAATCTTTGAAGGACCCATCATCGGCGCCATGATCTTTACTTATTTAAAATTATATGCCATGGGAAACACCCAATATTGGATGTTCGTCATCGGGGCAACGCTCATTGTTCTCGTCCTCATCCTCCCAAATGGTGTTGCAGGAGCGGTTTCAAGTCTATGGACTAAAGTAAAAAAGAAAACCAACTGAGGAAATTTCATGTTAGCGATCGATAACTTGAAGAAACATTTCGGATTTGTCAAAGCCGTGGATAATATCAATTTAGATATCGAAGAAGGGGAGATTGTCTCGATTATCGGGACGAATGGGGCTGGAAAAACGACTCTGGTTAACTTAATCAGCGGGTATATCAAGCCAGATAGCGGACGCATTCTGTTTTTTAACAAGGATATTACTTATGCCTCCCCTTATGTCAGAATCAAATTGGGCGTGGGTCGCAGCTTCCAATTGATTCAACTCTTTGGAGGGATCACGGTTCTGGATAATGTCAGAACGGCCCTCTTCTCAAAATACGGGATGATACGAAGAGGATTATTGTCCGCGGATAGGTATTCCTCAGTCACGGAAGAGGCAATTAAAATTCTCGATAATTTTAATATGGCCGATAAAAGGAATCTGACTCCAAAGGGCCTCTCAGAAGGTGACTTGAAAATTCTTGATATTGCCATTGCCTTTGCATTGAAATCGAAACTCCTCTTATTAGACGAACCTACCAGTGGAGTAGCCACCTCGGATAAATTTAAAGTCATGGATTCGATTGTATCCGCTATTAAAAAAGAAGGAATCTCCACACTCATTATTGAACATGACATGGATATCGTTTCAGGCTATTCGGATAGAGTCGTTGTCATGCATGAAGGCAGGATCATGGCTCAAGGCAAACCAGATGAGATCATGGAGAACAAAGAGGTCAAAGCCACCGTATTCGGGATTGTGAGTTAAAGGAGATGCTGCTCAACATTGAAAATTTAGATGTTTTTATTGGCTCCACCCAAATTTTAAGGAATATCTCATTGGGTGTGAATGAAGGGGAAATCGTCTGCTTGTTAGGGAGAAATGGTGCGGGAAAGAGTTCCATTATTAAAAGTATTATTGGGCTTTATCCTTCCAGGTCAGGGAAGATCACTTTTAGGGAAAAAGATATTACCCCCCTATCCCCCCGGAAGAAAGTTCTCTCAGGAATCGGATATTCTCCCGAAGACACGAGAATCTTTACAGAGCTGACCGTGGAAGAAAATATTAATCTTTCAACGTGGGTTCGTGGAAAAGGGGAGATATTTAGTTATGAAAAAATTTTTGCGATTTTCCCAAAGATCAAAGATTTTTTAGACAGAAAAGGGCTGAACCTGAGCGGCGGAGAAAAGAAGATGGTTTCGATTGCCCGGGCCTTAGCGCTCAATCCGTCGTTATTACTTTTGGATGAAGCCTTTGAAGGACTGGCTCCCCTCGTGGTGAATCATTTTATGGAGGCGTTGCGTCAGATTAGAAAATTAGGGGTGACTATCCTCTTGGGGGAATCCAATGTCCGAATCGTATCGCAAATCACAGAGAGGACCTACATTATAGAAAGAGGAGAAATTATCTTTGAGGGGCATCCCCGAGAAATTCTCGAAAACGAGAGACTGTTGAAGTTAGTTGGAAAGTAACCAAATCAGGAGGTGAACTCCATGATTGATAGAATTATTCTATTCCGGACAACGAAACGAATTCTTTTTGGACCTGGAGCGGTCGATAAGATTGGCACAGAAGCTCAACTTCTTAAAGCAAAGAAAGTTCTCATTATCACCGATACGGGTGTAATTCAGGCCGGTCTTCTTGAAGGGATTGAGAAATCTCTTCAGTCCGTTAATCTTCCGTTTGTCATTTTTGATGGCGTAGAGCCTGATCCAAGAATTGAGGTGGTCCAAAAGAGCGTTGAGAAGGCGAAAAAAGAGGGAATTGATCTCATCATCGGTTTCGGAGGCGGGAGTTCTCTTGACATCGCCAAAGTGACGTCGATCATGATCACCAATACCGGAAAAATAGACAGCTTATTTGGAATCGACCTCGTCCCCAATCCGGGGATCCCGATGATCCTTATTCCAACGACGGCGGGGACGGGGAGCGAAGTCACACCCATCGCCATTTTATCCGATACCAAAGAAAAACTGAAGAAAGGGATCGTCAGCCCTACCCTTTTCCCTGAGGTCGCCATTCTCGATCCGAAACTGACGATCGGCCTTCCCCCCTCTGTCACCGCCTTCACAGGAATGGATGCCTTAACCCATGCCATAGAGTCCTACTCTTCTATAAATGCGACGGACTTATCGGATCTTCTTGCCTTTAGAGCCATGGAACTCCTCTCAAAAAATTTAAGGATGGCCTATGCCCATGGTGAAAATCTGGCTGCCCGTTCATGCGTGCTTGAGGGAAGTCTCCTTGCAGGAATTGCCTTTGCCAACGCCGGTGTCGGTGCCGTTCATGCCTTTGCCTATCCCCTTGGAGGGGAATTCCATCTTGCCCATGGGCTGACCAATACATTGATGCTTCCCTATATCATGCGTTACAATATCTTGGGATGCCCGAGTAAGTTTGCGCAGATGGCAAAAGCCTTTGGAGAAAAGGTAGAAGGAATCTCTGAACTCGTTGGAGCAGAAATAGCGGTAAGATTTGTGGAGCGTCTCTCCGATGACCTTCGGGTACCAAGGAGACTTAGAGATGTTGGAATCCCAGAGGACGCCATTCCACGGTTAGCTGAGGCAGCCATGAAAGTCACCCGCCTCTTAGCCAATAACCCGAGAAAATTAACCCCCGAAGATGCCGTCGCCATTTACAAATCCGCTTATTAACCATGGGTTTGTTGTTCCGAGGGGAGAAATCCCCCCTCACCTCGCTTCACCATACAAAGAAACCAAACTATTCTTAAATGTTTGCCTTTGCAAATATTCAACTTTCGTATATAATCTGTTAAAAGATAAAATATTTACAGGAGAAAATAATGGCTGGGGAGAAGGATTATAACAAACGAATAGTCATTGACCCAAAGATTCATTTTGGAAAGCCTTGTATTGCAGGTACTCGTGTTCCAGTTGAAAATGTATTGGAACTGATTCAGGAGAATATTCCTTTCAATGAGATTATTGAGAAATATTATCCTGATTTGGAAATTGAGGATGTTAAGGCCTGTGCAAAAGATACCTTCTGATAATATGTAGAAAGGAAAAAAACAATGCATGGCTTCTTTAATAAAATTCTGAGAATCAATCTCAAAACAAAAACCTTTAAGGAAGAACCCATCCTTGATTCGGTTTATGAAGCCTACTTAGGAGGAAAGGGACTCGGCACTTATCTCCTCATGAAGGAGAATCCACCTGGAGTCAACCCTCTTTCTCCAAATAATAAGCTTATTTTCTGTATGGGTCCGATTACAAATACCCGAATCTATGGCTCCTGTCGACATGGTGTTTTCACCAAATCTCCCCTGACCGGAATCTACTCGGAATCCTATTCAGGAGGAAAAGTGGCAGAACCCATGAGCCGGACAGGCTATGATGCCTTTATATTCGAAGAAGCCTCAGATCAACCGATTTGTGTTGAAATTTCTGACCAAACCGTGCTCTTTCACGATGCAAAAGACCTCTGGGGGAAGGATACCTATTTCACAGAGGATGAGGTCATCAAAAGAACAAACCAAAAGAGTGCAGGAGTTCTGGTCATTGGTCCGGCGGGAGAAAATCTGGTCCGATATGCAGTCATCGAGAATGATTACTGGCGGTCCCTTGGGAGGACCGGAGTCGGTGCAGTCATGGGCTCCAAAAAGTTGAAGGCGATTGTCTTTCATGGTGAAAAGAAAAAAGAGATTGCCTATCCTGACCGGGTTGAACAGTTTGCCAAAGAGACTTTAGAAAGAGGTAAAGACAACCCAGGAGTTCAAAATTATAAAAGGCTTGGTACACCCCAACTGGTGGCCTTAACCAATTCAGTTGGAGCCTTTCCCTCAAAATATTGGCACCTCGGGACGTTTGAAGGATGGGAGAAAATTAGCGCAGAAGCCCTTCTCGAACGCTGTCAGGTTAAACCCAGCGCTTGTCTCCGTTGCTTTGTCGCATGCGGAAATTTAAGCGAGGTGAAAGGAGGAAGACATAAAGGGCTGAAAATTGAAGGACCGGAATATGAAACAATTTATGCGATAGGTGGCCTCTGTATGGTCCATGAAATTGAAGAGATCGCCTATCTCAATGATATTTGTGACCGCCTGGGCATGGATACCATCTCTGCAGGGAGCCTTTGTGCCTTTGCCATGGAAGCTTCAGAGATGGGACGAATTAAGGAAAAGATCCATTGGGGAGATGTGGATAAAATTGCAGAACTCCTTCATCATATTTCATCTAAAAAAGGGCTTGGAGCCACTTTAGCAGAAGGAATCCGACATGCAGCTAAAGAATGGGGGATGGAGGATATTGCCATCCATACGAAAGGTCTTGACCCTGCGGGGTATGAACCCAGAGTTCTGAAAGGAATGGGCCTCGCCAATGCCACTTCCGATCGCGGTGCCTGCCATCTGAGAGCAACGTTCTATAAAGCAGAACTGGCCGGGATGATTCCGATGGATCAGATGGAAGGGAAAGCTAAACTTTTCCTTGAATTCGAAGATCGCTTTAATATCCATGATTCATTAATTTTATGCCGATTCTATCGGGATATCTACTGGGATTGGAATTATCTTTCCACGATGGTTGAAATGACCACAGGCCTTAAATTGGACGAAAAGGGTCTGAGAAAAATTTCATCTACCATTCAGAACGAGACTCGGAAATTCAATCTCCGCGAAGGCCTCAGCCCGAAGGAAGACACCCTTTCAAAAAGATTTTTTGATGAACCCCTGGGCAAAGACGGAAAGGTGATCCGAAGAGAAGACCTTCGGAAAATGCTTCAAGACTATTATGCTCTGAGGGGTTGGAGCTCGGAGGGAATTCCAAAATGATTTCGGATTTCAGATTTCGGATATCGGATTTCGAAATACGCCTGCCTGCGGCGGCAGGGATTAAAAAAGAAATGTAAAACCACAATTTCAGAAACCTTAGTCCTTTAGCGGTTAACCTCTCCTTGACATCCCCTGCCCTTCCCTAATAGGATTTAATTCATGGAGATCGTAGGACCCAGGGAATGGTATGCCGCATTGGATGTCCTCGAAAAAGAGAAAGGGATTGCTATTCTTCTCGGGGCCACTGATACGGGAAAAAGCACTCTTGCCAAATTTTTGATCTTCAATCTTTGTAAGCGGGGATTAAAGGTGGCCCTGGTTGATGCAGACATTGGGCAATCCTTTCTCGGACCTCCGACCACAATCGGTCTTTCCTTATTCAAATCGGATCCGTATTGGGAGATCTTATTATCCCCTCCAGAAATCTTCTTCGTCGGATCTACCACGCCTGAGGGACATTTTCAGATCCATCTAAAAGGAGTAAAAAGGATGGTGGATAAAACCGCCCTACTTGAAGCCGAGGCGATCCTTGTAGATACAACCGGGTTCATTTTGGGTGAGGCAGGGGAAGAACTAAAAAGAAAAAAAATTGATCTGGTCTCCCCACAATTTATCATTGCCTTACAAAAATCGGGCGAAATTGAATCTATCTTAAACCTCTACCAATCAAATCCTATTTACAAAATTATTCGTCTCCCTTTGTCGGACCATGTTCAAACGAGGTCGATGGAGGAGCGGAGAAGTTATAGAACAAGTCAATTTCAAGATTATTTCAAATATTCTATCATCCAAGAATTGGCTATTGGACATATCCAGATAGAAGGAGAGGTCCTTGACCCAAACGGTGAAACCCTTCCGCTTGATTGGGCATTAAAGATCAACAGTTTACTTATCGGGCTAAAGGATAGTAATGATGAGACGCTTGCATTGGGGCTAATAAAAAATTATTTTGAGGAGAAAAATATATTGAGGGTCTCCACTCCTTTCAGAGAGATTGAACGAGTCAAAACCATTCAACTTAGCTCTCTCAGGCAAATCCTTGTCTATGAGGATGAAGGCTCGTGATCAGTTTTACTTCTTTCCTGCTTCACAATCTCTTTTTTCTGTGATAGATTGAAGTCAACATATCCCCCTCCTCTCTCCGGAGGCTGTGTCATAATGTCATTGCGAGGGAGTAAAACGACCGAAATCAATCTCACAATTCATTGCAAACAAAGGGATTGCCATGTTCCCTTTGGTCGCTCGCAATGACGAAAAGGGGATTATGACAGAGTCTCTCAAGGGGGAGGGAGTGAAGGAGAATTTCCATGGAACCCAAAGATGAACTCCAAGAAAAAATCCGCTTTTATGAAACAATTCTTGATAATATCTATAATGGAGTCATGATTACCGACCCAGATGGTAAAATTATCTTTTTTAGTAAAACCTATGGGAATTTTTTAGGGATCGATCCCAAAGGGACCATTGGCAAACATTGTACCGAGGTGATTGAAAATACAAGGATGCATATCGTTGCCAAAACAGAAGTCTCTGAGATCGATCAACCCCACCCTATTAAAGGAAAGGACATGGTGGTTCAACGAATCCCCATTAAGCTCAATGGAAAATTGTTGGCGGTTTATGGCCAAGTCATGTTTAAAAATGTCCGAGATGTCCATACCCTGGCAAGAAAATTAAATGTTTTGGAATCGAAAGTAGAATTTTATGAAAAAGAATTAGAGAGCTTGAGATCATCAAAATACACTATGAATAATATTGTCGGAAAGAGTGCAAAGATCGTTGATTTAAAAGAATTAGCATTGAAAGCGGCAAAGACCAATGCTCCCGTGCTTCTCATTGGAGAAAGCGGGACAGGAAAAGAACTTTTTGCCCACGCTATTCATTATGCCAGTGATCGACGCCCTCATCCCTTTATTCGATTGAATTGTGCCGCCATTCCAAAGGATCTCTTAGAATCAGAACTCTTTGGCTATGAGCCCGGGGCGTTTACCGGCGCAGGAAACAAGGGTAAACCCGGTAAGTTCGAATTAGCCCATCGAGGGTCTATCTTTTTAGATGAAATTAGCGATCTTCCCTTGGAAATGCAACCCAAGCTCCTCCGTGTATTAGAAGAAAAAGAGATGGAACGGTTAGGCGGGACACGTCTCACCAAATGCGATTTCCGTCTGATCACTGCTACCCACGAAAATCTGGAAAGATGTGTTGAAGAAGGGAGATTTAGAAAAGACCTGTACTATCGCTTGAATGTCATCCCGATCCAAATTCCGGCCCTCCGTGAAAGAAAAGAAGATATTCAAATCATTTCCGAACATCTTATCCATAACCTCAATAATGATTTGGGGACCCACGTTGCAAAAATTTCTCCAGAGGTACTCAGCATTTTTCAAAATTATGATTGGCCTGGTAATGTTCGGGAACTCGCCAATATTTTGGAGAGAATGATTTATATCACTGAAGGGGATACGATTCAATTTCGCCATCTTCCATTTTTTCTCCAAAGGATGAGAGAGGGTTCTTATAAGATTCAATCGTCTTTTCTGAAGAATATTCGTGAAGAGATGGAAAAAGAAGCACTCCTTCATGCCATCCGAATATCTAATGAAAATAAAAATAAGGCAGCAAAACTTTTAGGAATTCACAGAACCGCTTTATACAAAAAGATGAAAAAATTGAATATCCCGTTGAATCACAATATCAATATGTAGATAATATTCTACATATACCAATTTTTCTACATATCATCTAATTATCTTAATTTTAAAGAAAAATTTTGATTGAAGAATATAAGTGTAGACTTTTAACTACAATTGTTTTTATTATCACAATTAAGAAAAAATTAAAAGCTCATTAATTACAATAAGATAAATCAATTTAATCATTTCGGCCTTATTCTTGCTTTTATAATTTTAAAAGAGGTGATGCACATGGCTAAGTTGATTACTGGCGGGTTGGGGTTTATCGGTGTTTATCTTGCTCATACTCTTTTGCAAAAAGGAGAAGAAGTTGTCCTTTTTGATGTGGTGAGTTCCTCTCCACTGATCAAGGATATTAAGGATAAGGTAAAGATCGTTCAGGGCAACCTTGCTTCATGGGCAGAGGTCTTAGAGGTGGTCCAACATTATAAGATTGATGGCATCTATCACACAGGAGCTCTCCTTTCGGCTTCGGCCGAAGAAAAACCTATTACGGCTTATGAGGTGAATGCGGGTGGAACTTTTAACGTCCTGGAAGCGGCAAGGTTATTTAATGTGAAGCGAGTGGTTTACACCAGCACCATCGCCTCTTATGGCCTCGGTCTCCATACGGTCGATGAGGATACAATCCAGATGCCCATTTCTATGTATGGCGTCACGAAGGTCTTTTCGGAGAGGTTAGGAGAATATTATCAAAGGAAATTCGGCGTCGATTTCAGGGCTGTCCGACTGCCCTCCATCATTGGACCTGGAAGGGGTGCCGGAGGTGCTTCGGCTTATAGCACTCTCATGATTTCGGAGCCTGCTCTCAAAAGACCTTATTCGGTCTTTGTGGAAGAAGATGTGATTATGCCCCTCCTTTATATCAAAGATTGTGTCGATTGTCTCATTGGTTTATATGAAGCGGACAATGCCAGATTAAAAAGAAGGGTTTACGCCATCGCTGGCTTTTCACCCACAGCAAAAGAGATCTACGACGAAGTGAAAAGGATTCTCCCGAATGCAGACATTAAATTCAAGCCAGATCGCGAATTGACCGAAATTGTTCGAAGTTGGCCGAAATATCTCAGAGAGACAAAAGCCACTGAAGAATGGGGTTGGAAAACCAAATTCCTTCTTAAAGAGACCGTGGCGGATTTCATCAAGGAGGTTCAAGCCCATCCCGAGATTTATGGCTAAAGAGGGCTCTGAAAAACTACTACACGCTCTCTTGATTACACAGATTTCAAAAAAGATGATCTCGTAAAAAGTCCATAAAGAGGGAAAACGTCATGCTGAACTTGACTCAGCATCTAAAAAAATCAATGAGTTATGAGACCCTGAAACAAGTTCAGGGTGACAAATCAGGACTTTTTACGAATCCATCAAAAAAGGATTACTCAGATTTCCCTAATGTTTGAATCTATTTTGTATCTGTGTAAACGATGTTTAATCTGTGTAATCAAAGATTTTTAAGCGTTTTAAAAATCTTTTAGATTTCTCTTGACTTCTTTTTTTATCCGTTATATTTGAAGCCGTGGAATAGAGGGAGGGGAAAAAATATTTAATTTCTTAAGTAATGAAAGGAGGAGAAGGATGAAAAAGATTGCAATTTTATCAGTGTTAGTTTTTGTTTTTAGTATTGTCTCAGTCTCTATGGTGATGGCCCAGGCTAAAAAGGCAGCACCAGCATCAACCAAGGAGCCGATAAAATTAGGGGTTATATATGATTTTGTCGGTGGTTGTCACATGTATTCAGAAACGGGTGTGAAAGGGATAAAGATCGCTTTAGACGAAATCAACGCTAAAGGGGGCATCCTGGGCAGAAAATTGGATTTCATCGTTAGAGATACTGAGGGTAAGGCTGATGTGGCAGTGAGAGAAACAAAAGACCTAATCCTCAGAGAAAAAGTCCATTTCCTAATCGGGCCTTGCAGCAGCGGCATGGGCTTAGCGATGCAGGTTATCCATTCAGAGTATAAAGTCTTAAGAATTTCTGCTATAGCCAATACCGAGGCGATGACGGTCGACAAGTTCTCTCCCTATTTTGTCCAGGTGGTTCCCAACACTTATATGGAGGCCATTGCCGCCACACGTTACCTCCACAAAAAAGTCCCGACGGCAAAGAAATTCTGCACCATCGCTCCAGATTATGAATTTGGTCGGCGGGAAGAGGCGGCTTTTGAGGAAGAGATTAAAAGGTTGGTGCCTGGTGTTGAAATTCTATACCAGGCTTGGCCAAAGCTGGGAGAAAAAGATTTTACCGCCTTCATTACCGCTATCATGGCAAAGAAACCAGATGCCGTTCATAGCTCTCTTTTTGGAGGAGATTTAGTCTCCTTTACCAAACAGGCAGCCCCCTATGGCTTCTTCCAAAGCGTCCCTTTTATTGCCCTTTATGATTTTCCTGTCCTCTTAGCCTTAGGACCGGATGCTCCAGAAGGGACTTTCGGTTTTGGAAGGGGATGTTTTTTCATGGATCCCAATCCAAAAATGATGGAGTTTGTCGAGAAATTTAGAAAGTTTACCGGCACCTATCCAGATGCATGGGCAGTACAGAACTATGACGCCATTTATTTACTGAAAGCTGCTATTGAAAAAGCAAAAACCATCGAAACAGAAGCCGTCATTAAAGCCATCGAGGGAATGCCATTCGAGGGATTAAGACAAAAATTCACTATCCGTCCGTTAGACCATATGGGAACAGTGCCTTGTTATCAAGGAACCATTGCAAAAGATCCAAACTACCCATTTAAAATTTGGAAAGATATTACCAGAGTTCCTGGAGAGCAAGTCATTCGGCCTGAAGCCAGTGTAAGGGAAATCTGGAAAAAGACAGGAGTCACCCGTTAAAAAAACAAATGGAAATAATGGAATGTTGGAATGATGGAATATTGGAAAAAATGAAAAGCCATTTGCTTAAAACCCATCCATCCAGTATTCCATTCTTCCACTATTCCGGTTTCTCAGGTGTCGGTTATGTCTTTTGATGTCCTTTTCAGCCAATTCATGAGTGGAATTGCCCGGGCGGCTCTCCTTTTCTTGGTCGCCTCGGGCCTCTCCCTCACTTTTGGTGTCCTAAGGGTCCTCAATTTTGCCCATGGCTCTCTTTATATGTTGGGAGCCTTTCTTTCTTACAGTATTTGGAAGTTCCTCCTCATGCCTGTGCTTGGCTTCTATCTTGCTGCTATTATCGCTGCCCTGATCATGGGAGCAGTAGGAATTCTTATTGAATATGTTTTACTCAGACGCCTCTATGCAAGGGGTTGGCCCGAGCAACTTTTAGCGACCTATGCAATTGTTTTAATCATTATGGATCTCGTTAAATGGGCTTGGGGTGGAGAATTTCTATCGATTCCGAGACCCAAGCCTTTCACAGGAGCTGTTTTACTTTTCGGATTCCCGTTCCCTTCTTATAATTTTTTCGTCATTTTATTAGGTTTGGGCCTGCTTGTCTTTTTATGGTGGCTTATTTATAAAACTCGTTTCGGTGATATTATCCGGGCTGCTGCACACGATCGGGAAATGGTCTCAGCTTTGGGAATACCCATTCCATGGCTTTTTACATGGATTTTTGTCCTGGGAGCTTTCATAGCCGGATTGAGCGGAGCGGTCACCGCTCCATTCGGATCCGTGGCTCTTGGTATGGATATTGAAATCATTATCGAATGTTTTGCTGTGGTCGTCATTGGTGGAATGGGAAGCCTTCCCGGAACGCTTCTGGGATCCTTTATTGTCGGGGAGGTCTATGCCTTTGGGATCATGTTAAAACCTGAATTAGCCATTGCCTTTATATTTATGGTCATGGCAGTTGTTCTCATTATTCGACCTTGGGGGATCTTTGGAAGACCGGAAAGATAGGGCAGTAAGAATAGGGTAAGGCTGAGGTTAAGGTTAAGAGATGGTAATAAAACAGACGGAACAAAAAGAGTCGATGCTCAAGAGAGGTTGGTGGTTGATTCTCCTGATCATCATCTTTTTAATCGCTCCTGCTTTCCTATCAGAATTTTACCTCACTGTCCTTTGTGAAGCTTTGGTAATGAGCCTATTTGCTCTAAGTTTCAATCTCCTCTTTGGCTATATGGGCCAACTCTCATTCGGTCAGGCAGCCTTTTATGGATTGGGTGGATATACTGTCGCCATGCTCATCACCAAAGTCCAATTTAATTTTTGGCTCAGTATTATAGCCGGGGTCCTTGTGGCCAGTGTCATTGGCCTGATCGTTGGTTTTTTTTGTGTCCGCCTGAGAGGAATCTATTTTGCCGTATTGACACTTGCTTTCGGCCAACTCATCTTCTCTGTCGTTTTTAAATGGCATGATTTTACGGGTGGGGATGATGGAATCCAAGGAGTCTTTCCTCCGGAGTTTCTGAAATCGCCAACGAATTATTACTATTTTCTTCTAATCGTTTTCTTGCTCTCAGCTTTCGTCTTGTGGAAGATTATACATTCACCATTTGGCCAAACCATTATATCCATGCGTGAGAATTCTGAGAGAACAGAATTTTTGGGTATTCATATAGCGAAATATCAGTTGATCACTTTTGTGATAGCTGCGGCTTTCGCTGGCCTCGCAGGGGCCATCTGGGTCCCCTTCTATCGTTCTGTTGCCCCTTCTTATTTAACATGGATCAAATCCGGGGAGCCGGTCATGGCAGCTATTCTCGGAGGACCGGGGTTATTCTTTGGCCCGGTTTTAGGAATGTTCATCATGACATTTTTCCATAGCTGGGTCCTCGGCTTCACTATTTATTGGCCCGTCGTCATGGGGGCGCTTATTCTGGCCGTCATCTTTTTCCTGCCAGGTGGAATCCTTGGTTTTATACAGGAAAAGGTGAATGAAAGGAAAGAAATTAGAAACAGGGAGTAATGGAATGATGGAAGAATGGAATAATGGTATAAAGAATGAATTTATTTTATTACCCAATATTCCATTTAAGGAATAGTATTGATATGTTTCTTCAAACTCAAGGAATAACAAAAGAATTTGGAAAACTTCGAGCGGTCAATGAAGTGAGCCTCGAAATCGTCAAGGGGGATATTCACGCCATCATCGGTCCGAATGGGGCAGGGAAGTCCACCTATTTTAATCTTGTCACAGGGTACCATCGAGCGACCTCTGGGAAAGTCTTATTCAAAGGTAAAGAAATCACAAATTTGCCAGCCTATAGTCGATGTAATCTTGGAATCACCCGTTCTTTTCAGATTACCAGCATCTATCCGAAACTCACAGTCTATGAAAGTGTTCTCATGGGATTATTATCCCATCGGAAAGTCACCCTTAATTTCTTTTCATCTGCAAAAAAGTTTTTTAAAGAAGAAGTCTGGCGGACTTTGGAGGACGTGGGTCTGGCAGATCAGGCAAACACGTTAGGAGATTCTATCTCCCATGGGGATAAGAAGCGATTGGAACTTGCCATCACCCTCGGGACTGAGCCTGAACTGTTATGTCTTGACGAGCCCACCTGCGGCATGTCTCCTGAAGAGACCGATATCGCTATGGGCCTCATCAAAAAATTTTCGGAAGAAAGAGGATTGACCATTCTCTTCACTGAACATGATATGAGTGTGGTTTTTGGAATTGCAAAGAGGATCTCTGTGCTTCATCAAGGGACATTGATCGCAGACGGAACCCCACAGGAAGTGAGAGCCAGCAAAGAGGTTCAAAAAGTATATTTAGGTGGGTCAGCATAATGCTTGAAGTCAAAGAAATTCATACCTACTACGGGACCAGTCATATTCTCTTTGGAATCTCTTTTAATGTAAAAGAAGGGGAAGCGGTTTGCCTTCTTGGAAGGAATGGGGCTGGTAAAACCACGACCTTCAGGAGTATCATCGGTTTAACCCCGCCCAAGAAGGGGAGCATTAAATTCAGGGACAAGGAGATGATAGGGAAACCTCCCTACCGGATTGCAAAGATGGGAATCGGCTATGTTCCAGATACACGTAGAATATTTCCTGATTTAACCGTTCGTCAAAATATTCTTGTCGCTCGGAGAGAAAAAGAAAAAGCTGTTTGGAATCTGGAAACGATCTATGCCCTCTTCCCAAAATTAAGAGAATTAGATACTCATATGGGAACCCAACTCAGCGGTGGTGAACAACAAATGCTCACTGTTGCACGAACCTTAATGACCAACCCGGAACTTCTGCTCTTGGATGAACCCGGCGAGGGACTGGCTCCTCTGGTCATTCAAGCCATGAAGGAACAACTCGGAGAGATTAAGAAGTTGGGGATCACCATGCTCATCTGTGAACATAATGTCGGTCTTGCCACTGCCTTAAGTGACCGTGGTTATGTCATTGATAAGGGAACCATCCGTTATCAGGGTACCATTGAAGAATTACAAAAGAATGAAGAGGTAAGAAAAAAATACCTCATGGTCTAAATCCATCCTTTCGTCGCACATATTAATCCCCAGACTTCGAATTTCAATCTCTTACCGCTTCAGATTTTTTATCAGTCTTAGAGGCTGATCGGGAGGTACCTCGTGAAAGAAATTTATACTGGAAAAGAAGTCTTTCACCCTATGTTCTCCCCTACCCCTCCCACAAAAGTGAAAAGGGGGAAAATGGTATCGGCAGAAGAAGCTGTTAGGGTGATTCGAGACGGTGACACGGTAGCCACTGGAGGTTTCGTCGGAACCGGATTTGCTGAAGAGATTGCAATTAAGCTGGAAGAGTATTTCTTAGCTATAGGAAGACCCAGAGACCTCACCCTCATTTATGCGGCGGGGCAGGGAGATGGAGATCAACGAGGTTTGAATCATTTTGCCCATGAAGGACTTCTAAAAAGAGTGATTGGAGGATACTGGGCACTTGCTCCAAAACTTCAACAATTAGCCATGGAAAACAAAATTCTCGCTTATAATCTTCCGCAAGGGGTCATCTCCCATATGTATCGGGATATTGCCGCCCATAAACCCAGAACCATCACGACAGTAGGTCTTGGAACCTTCGTTGATCCGAGACTCGGGGGCGGTAAAATTAACCAGTTGACCAAAGAAGACGTGATTGAACTCATGATCATTGACGGAAAGGAATATCTTGCTTACAAAACCCTGCCCATTCATGTCGCCATCCTCCGAGGAACGACAGCCGACACAGAAGGAAACATCACGATGGAGAAAGAGGCCCTGACACTCGAATCCCTCTCCATTGCGATGGCAGCTAAGAATTCGGGTGGATTTGTAATCGTTCAGGTAGAAAGGATCGCAGAGCATGAAACGTTAAATGCCAGACAGGTCAAGATTCCGGGCATCCTGGTTGACTGTGTTGTGGTGTCTCCTCTGGAGCATCACTGGCAAACATTTGCCGAACCCTATAACCCTGCCTTTAGCTGTGAAATTAAAATTCCAACTCAATCCATTCCCCCAATGGAAATGAACGAGAGAAAAATCATCTCAAGAAGAGCAGCTTTTGAGCTCAAGGCAAATAGTGTGGTCAACCTTGGGATTGGGATGCCGGAGGGAGTTGCCAATATCGCCAATGAAGAAAAGATGATTGACTATATTACCCTTACCACAGAGCCGGGAGTGATTGGGGGGGTTCCAGCGGGTGGCCTGAACTTCGGAGCAGGAACAAACATGGACGCCCTCTTAGACCAACCCTACCAATTCGATTTTTATGACGGCGGAGGGTTAGACGTTGCCTTTTTAGGATTGGCCCAGGCAGATCAAGAAGGAAATTTAAATGTTAGTAAATTCGGCCCGAAGCTTTCTGGGGCAGGAGGGTTTATTAACATCAGTCAGAATGCAAAGAAAATCGTTTTTGTAGGAACCTTTTCGGCTGGCGATTTGAAAGTTTCCGTGCTTAATGGGAAGCTGAGGATTGACCAAGAGGGAAAGTTAAAAAAATTTGTCAAACAGGTGGAGCATGTAACCTTCAGTGGGAAATATGCCATTTTGAAAAAACAACAGGTTCTTTACGTCACAGAGCGCTGTGTCTTCACTTTAACCCGAGAGGGATTGGAACTGACCGAGATCGCTCCAGGAATGGAAATAAAAAAGGATATCCTTTCGGCTATGGATTTCAAGCCCGTGATGAAAGAACCCGTTCGCCTCATGGACGAGAGAATCTTCAGACCTGAACCCATGGGTCTGAAAGAAGATCTGTTGACCCTTACCCTCGAAGAGCGTTTGATTTATGATCCTTCTGAAAATCTTTTTTTCGTCAACCTTGAAGGGTATTCAATTAAAACGCAACAGAATATTCAGGAGGTTAAGGAAGCCGTCGAGAAAATCCTGGCTCCCCTGGGAAAGAAAGTCCATACCATTGTTAATTACGACAATTTCAATATGGTGCCAGATCTTGTGGAGGACTATACGGAGATGGTAAAGTACCTTGTCAACAAGTATTATTCAGAAGTCACCCGATATACCACCAGCACCTTCCTTCGGATGAAACTTGGGGATGCCCTTCAAAAACGTGGGGTGAAACCTCACATATACGAAAGCAGTAAAGAAGCTGAGGAAGCTCTTAAAAAAGGTTAGGAAGGAATTTATTTGATGCCTGAAGGAAAATCAATCCATGAACTTAAAATCGGAGACTCAGCGCAGACCTCCAAAACAATAACCGAATCCGATATTGAACTCTTTGCCAAAGCAACGGGAGATTTTAATCCGATCCATCTCGACCAGGCCTATGCCGAAAAAACCTTTTTTAAAGGAAGGATCGCCCATGGACTCCTCTCCGTTGGCCTTCTCTCTAGCATCCTCGGAAATATCCTCCCGGGCCATGGCACCATCTACCTTTCCCAAGAGGTAAAGTTCTTGGCTCCGGTGAAAATTGGAGATACGATTACAGCCAGGGTAGAGGTCATGGAAGTAATCCCACAAAAAAATCGGGCGAAATTTAGAACGACCTGCGTCAACCAGGATGGAACAGTTGTAGGGGATGGGACAGCCTGGGTCATGCCCCCCAGGAAGGCGTATGAAAAGTGATGGAACTGTTAAATCAGGAAGCCCTGCCGGATTTCCAGCAGGGCTTCCTGATCGTTACTCTTTCTTATTTGGCCTGTTCAAGAAGGGCCTTCAATTTAGCAAGCCGCTCATTTCTTTTTTTAGCGACCAAAGAAAAGGCCCTTGGAACATCTGCCATCAGATGCTTTGATTGCTCTGCTGCTATCTGGCAAAATCTCAACATGGTCTCTTCCATTTTTAATGCTTCAGCCACAGCATTGGAGAGACTGATATCATTGGAAAGTGTCTTCTTGAACTGATAATCTTCGGGGTTCAGATGGAAGGCAAAACAACCTTCCATCGCATCGGTGATCACGCCATAGTAAGCCCGTTCAACCTGGCTATAGAACTTCCCGTTCTCTTTGGCAAAAGCGAGGAAGAGATCCTTATCTTTTTCGAATTTTTGTGCCAACTCTTGATAGACTTTGGCAGACTCATTTTCCAGTTCTTTTGTCAAACTAATCGCTCCAGAACATGTGTTTATTTCCATTAGTTCACCTCCTCCAAGGATCTAAAAGTTAACCCAACGACGAAAAACTGGCCTCTCTAATTGAGATTTTCCCTAAAACCATCTTTGGATTACTACTTTGCTTTCAGTGAAGAACCGAACCGCCTCCTTGCCCTGGGTGTGTAAAACACCGTAAAAGGAATCTTTCATTCCGCTGAAAGGGAAGAAGGCCATTGGAGCCACAATTCCTATATTGATGCCGACATTGCCGCTTTCCACATTGTATAGAAAATATCGGGCATCTCGACCGCTTTGGGTAAAGATTGCATCCCCATTTCCGAAAGGATTGGCATTACAAATCTCGACGGCCTGTTCCAAATTCTTAGCACGCATCACACTCATGACCGGCCCGAAGATTTCCTCTGCCCCTATTTTCATTTTGGGTGAAACATTTTCAAAAATGGTTGGATTCAAGAAGCATGTATCAGGATAGTCACCTAAGATCTTCGGCTTCCTCCCATCCAATATAAGTTTAGCCCCTTCTTTAATTCCGCTTTCGATATATTGGAGGATATTCGCTTTTTTATCTTTATCTCTCACTGGTCCCATCTGAACCGCTTCATCAAGGCCATAACCCACCTTTATTTTAGAGGTCATGTCGACGACCTGACCCAGAAAATCCTTATAGAACTTATCGTCATCTCCAACTATAAGAAGATTGGCCCCCGATAGGCATCGTTGACCTGCATTGCCGAAGAAAGAAGTCATCATGGCAGCAATGGTGGCCTGGACATTGCAATCCGGCATAATCACAATGAAGTTCTTTGCACCACACTGGGCAATAACCCTTTTACCCGTCTCACCACACTTTTTATATATCACATCCCTGCCTGTTGGGGTTGATCCCACAAAGGTGATCCCCACAATATCCTTATGTTCCAACATGCCGTTGACAACTGTTCTCCCGCCATTGACGACGTTGTAAACGCCTGGTGGAAAACCTGCTTCCTCCGCCAATTCTGCGATGCTCGTCTGGCTAAGTGGAACTTCACTCGAAGGTTTGATCACCACCGTGTTTCCCGTAGCCACTGCGTAAGGAGCTGACCATAGGGGGATCATAAATGGGAAATTGAAAGGACCAATAATTCCGAATACTCCTAATGGGGTTGGAATGACCCACTCATCAATGCTGCTGGCAATATCCTCTGAATAGTAACCCTGCATCAAGGTTGGAGTACCACATGCCACCTCCACATTTTCGATGCCTCTTCTTGTTTCGCCCCGTGATTCATCAATACACTTTCCATGTTCCATGGTCTGAATTCTGCTCAATTCCTCAAAATTTTCTTCAAGCAATTGTTTAAATCGAAATACATACCTCGATCGAGCCAGTGGAGTTGTTCTCCTCCATTCCGGGTAGGCTGCCTTTGCAGCTGCGACCGCCGCATCAATCTCTTCTTTGGTCGAAATGGGGCATTTCCCGATTACCTTTCCCGTGGCCGGATTGACGACGTCCACGATCTTCCCCTTTGAATCGACCCATTCACCATTGATGTAATTCTTTACTTCTTTAATACCCTTTACCGGTTCCTCTAAAATGGCCATCTTTTAATTCCTCCTCTCTGTTTGTTTTTAAACCCTAAAACTACTTCTTACCGTACGCGTTCTATTTTCACGAAAGTCTGAGATACGCGCTACGGACACTCTTTTCAGTTGGAAATTCATCTGCAGAATCTGAAAGAACAATCACACCTTCATATAAAAATAGAAATCGATTCTTTCTTTCTCCCAATTCGATCAAATTTTTGCTCTTCCATCCGCCTCTCTTTTTGTGCAGCCAGAAGGTTATTTTCCACCTCTCGTATGTGTCTCACCATTTCTTCATGTACTTTCTCAATATTTCTCTCTAATAAAGCGTTATAAATACGTTTGTGAGCTCTTAATACTTTACTTGAAAACTCTTTTCCCGGTTTTAAAATCGCCTTTGTATCAATCAGGAGATTCTCAACGAAGTCGAGAATGAACATCAGGATAGGATTTCCGGCGATGCTCGCAATGATTCGATGAAATTCAATCTCATCTTTTCGAGATTCGAAGGCAATATCATTCTTGATGGCATGCTCGGATTCCTTAATCAGTTTCTCCAATCGACTTAGGTCTTCTCGGGTAATCGCCCGAGTGGCCTTTTCTGCAATGTAGGGCTCCAGAAGGAGCCTGACTTCGGACAGGTCTTTGAGTGAAAGATTTTTGAAAAGGAGAAAGTTTGTAAAAGAGTCCCTTGCCTTAGTCATATCAACTTCTGTAACAAAAGCCCCTCCAGATACTCCTTTACGAATTTCCAAGAACCCTAACACTTCCAATGACCGCAAGGCCTCCCGAAGGGTTGCCTTGCTCACCTTAAAGTTCTCAATGAGTTCCCTCTCAGAAGGGAGTTTATCTCCTGGCTTTAGTCTGTCTTCGAAGATGGCATTGCGGATCTGGTCAATGACATTCTGGGACACTTTTTTGAATTTTACGGAGTTGAACATTAAGGGAAATTTTTAATAGGCCACTTTTATAATTGGTGGGTTTATCTTATAGGGGTATGAATGGTTTGTCAAGTTAAATATCATAATATTTATAATTTTTTAATTTTAGGCACCAACTCGGCGTTAACTTCGATCTTAAATACTTCGGCCAATGCCATCTCAAGTCCTTGAAAGTCCTCGGTTTTTTCGATTTCGACAACTAATTCCCTCTCGTCTAAGACCTTCAATCTTCCATATTGATTTACAACTTCGATAACCTTGCTGGGATCCACTGTAATCCATCCTTTCATCCGTCGGACTAACTCCTCACCATTAAAGGCCCTTTCAATCTGGGTTTCCACCTTTCTCTTTTTAGCCTCCCATCCAATAATCGCTGGCCGTAGCACAATCGGAGTAACCGGGTCATGCATCGCTGCACACCGAAACCATATCTTCGCTCGGATCATTTTTAATGTCCTCCACTTTCAGCCTAAGATAATCGTCTTATGAGTCAATGTCAAGCCTTTAGGGCTATTCGATAATCGGGATTTTTTCAATTTCTCTGATTCCGCAGTCCCTGCCTGGGGTAGGCAGGCCCAATCCACAATCCCCAATTTAAGCCCTAAAAAAGAGATAGGAATTTAAGAAATAACAAAACCCCCTATTGGTTTGGAGGTTTCGGTGATATAGAATATCACCTGCAAGGTGAAACCGACATAACCAAGAGGAGGTTAATAATGAGCATACAGCAAACGGTGTTTCCATTCAAGATTGAAACGACCAGAGCAGCGGTTCCGTGAAATGGGGGGT
>DCVM01000059.1 GCA_002327985.1 Syntrophaceae bacterium UBA2188
ATTTGATGCCCCGCAGCTTGCTGCGGGGTAGTTCACTTTATAAAAATATGCCAGAATACCCCTCAGCTCTGCTGGGGGGATGAATGGCCTCCCTCTCCCCTGGAGGGAGAGGGTTAGGGTGAGGGGGAAATGATCTTATCATCACCCCCACCTTAATCCTCCCCCATCAAGGGGGAAGAAAGTTTTTTAGAGAATTTGATGCCCCGCAGCTTGCTGCGGGGTAGTTCACTTACAAAAAAAGGAGTCGTTATTTTAGTGTCATTTATTAGACATTAATCTTAAAATAAATATCTCTACTTATAACGATTTCCTTCTTCTCTAATTTTCATAAGCAGAATCTATGAAACAAATCAGCCATTTAAAAAAATCTTTTACTAATACCATGGGGGTGGTATAATAATTGCTGATTTAAATTCTCTGGAGGTAAACGATGAATATCAAGAATAGGTTATTCCTTAACGTTTTGCTTTTTATCTTTTTGGTTGGATGTGCTGGGGTTCCTGTACGCGAGAGTGTCAAAGTTGACCTTAACGTTCCAGTTGGTAAGATCGAAGGTAATCAATTTATAGGGACCCGTTTTCCATTCAATGTATCAGCCCCACAGGGTTGGAAGGTGACCACAGAAATACCAGGTTTTATGGAGGAATTGGGATATGAGAAGCCAGGATTAGAAGAATCCGAAGTATTTATTTTTAATCCTGTTACTCAATCAAATATTCAAATCGATTTCACTCCAGCAGGTCGATATTCCCAATTCAGTCAAGAATCGATCGAATGGCTGACCACTGCTGCCACGGGAAGCTTTAAGGAGGAGTTACAGGAAGAACACGGAAAGAATATTCAGGTTGACATTGGTCCCACAGAGCCTATTTCTTTGAAGGGTGTTCAATTTGCCGCAAAGAAATATGCAACCTATACCATTAAAGGGGTAAAACGCGAGCAGGGATGGATTTATGCATTTACAGAACCTTACCAGATCTTTATCTTCTATGTGATATTGGAGAAGGAGGAAGCAAACGATCGTCAGGGTATGAAGAGAATTCTCGATTCTTTTGAGGTCATTTCAAAAAAATAAAAATTGAAAGGGAAAGGAGTTTAGAACATGGCAACCAAATCAAAGTCAAAAGTTTATAAATGCGAAACGTGTGGATTGGTGACTACTGAAAAAGGACATCTTTGTAGTCCCAAGGAGGTCAAGAAGGCTTACACCTGTGAGTATTGTGGCATTTCGGTTAGCGATCCCAGGCATGTCTGTAAGCCAAAAGTCACAAAATTAAGCTATGTCTGTGATGCCTGTGGTCGGGTGGCAGTAGGTAAAGAGGAAGTGTGCCATCCCAAAAAGATAAAAAGTTAAGAAGTTTCATTTTCTTTTTTAAATTTACAGAGGTGATTTTTCAAAGGGCCCCTCAAAACGAATCGTTTGAAGGGCCTTGATTTTTTTGGATTCATGGTTTCTAATTGAGATATTAAATTTTAAGATGGGGTGGAGGGCTCGCATGGAAAAGGTTGAGTTAAAAAAGGGAATTTATTGGGTTGGAGCGGTTGATTGGAACATAAGAGATTTTCATGGGTATTCTACCCCTTTGGGGACTACCTACAATGCTTATCTGATATTGGATGAGAAGAATGTTCTGGTGGATACGGTGAAAGCTCCGTTCTATCTTGAGATGATGGGGCGCATTTCAGAGATCATTGACCCTTCAAAAATTGATGTGGTGGTTTCGAATCATGTGGAGATGGACCATTCCGGTTCGCTGATTCAGCTGGTCGAAAGGATTGGAAATCCGACCGTACTGACTTCTGAGAGGGGTCAAAAAGGTCTGACAAAACATTATAAGAAATCGCTGAGATTCAAGGTCGTGAAGAGCGGGGAAACCTTTTCCATTGGACATCGGACCCTCACGTTTGTGGAAGCTCCGATGCTTCACTGGCCGGATAGCATGTTCACCTATATCCCGGAGGATAAACTTCTTTTACCCAATGATGCTTTTGGCCAGCATGTTGCCTCTTGCCAGAGATTTGAGGATGAGGTGGGGGATGAGGTGATGAAATATGCCGCCAAATATTATGCAAATATCCTTTGGCCCCTGGCGCCCCTCATTTTAAAGAAGGTGGACGAAGTGGTGAAGATGGGGATTCCCATTGATATGATTGGGCCCAGCCATGGTCTTATCTGGAGGAAGGACCCCGGGCGAATCATTCAGGCGTATGTGGATTGGAGTCAGGGAAAAGCGGGGAATAAGGTTCTTGTCGTATACGACACAATGTGGGGGAGTACAGAGAGCCTTGCCAAAGCTATCCTGACGGGTTTGATCGAAGAGAAAGTGGAAGCAAGGCTTCTTCATCTGCGATCCAATCATCGGAGCGATATCATTGAAGAGATGCTTGAAGCGAAGGGAATCCTTTTGGGTTCTCCCACGTTGAACAACGGGATGTTTCCAACGATGGGGGAATTCTTAACCTATATGAGGGGATTGAGACCGAAAGGGAAGATTTTTGGCCTCTTTGGATCGCATGGATGGGGAGGGGGAGCCATCAAGGAAATGAGAAAGACTCTGGAGCAGGAGAAATTTGAGATCTGGGAGAAGGAACTTCCTGTCCAATTTGTTCCGGATCCCGAAGAATTGAAAAGTGCTGTCCAATTCGGGCAGGAATTTGCCCGAAAAGTATTGCCGGCATAGTCCGTAGAAAATAAGGTACGAGGACACCCTCTCCCCAACCCTCCCCTCTCGGAGACTGTGTCATCATGGTGGCCGAGGGACGGAGAGCCCGCTTTGGGAGCTTTAGAATTGCGATTCTTTGAAAGTGATGGCTAACAGTCCTGATCGTTGAAAATGATGTTTGTATGGTAAACAAAACTATGAATTTATTTACCAAAAAGTTTCGCTCTAAAGCTCCCTTAGCCGCTCCTCCATCCCTTAGCCGATTTATAAACTTCTGGAGAATTGGTTTTTATTTCTTTTCTATTTCATATTGTGACACAGTCTCTTGGGGGTGAGGGTGAGGGATGCTTCGAATAAAAAATCGATGGAAAAAACGGGTTCTTACAATCAAATGGTGATGGAGCATTTGAAGCATCCGAGGAATATGGGTGAGATGGAAAACCCCGATGGCATTGGAGAGGCCCAGAATCCTGTGTGCGGGGATACGATGAGGCTCTTCATCAAAGTGGAGATGGACCGAATCGTAGAGGCGACGTTTCTGACTTTCGGGTGTGGGGCCGCCATCGCTTCTTCGAGCATGACGACAGAGATGATCAAAGGAAAAACCATTCAAGAAGTTCTCATGATTTCAGATCAGACGATTGCCGATGCTCTCGGTGGACTTCCACCGGCCAAGATCCATTGTTCCATCCTTGCTGAGAAAGCCATCCATGCCGCTGTTTTAGATTATCAAAAAAGGAGAGAGGGGTGATTCCAATGGCCATAACAGAATCTGCTCTCCATTTATTAAAAAACGTGGTTCAAGAATCCCCTGCTGATCAAACAGAGGTTGTCCTTTTAACAGAAGATTCATCACTCACCCGTTTTGCAGGTTCTGCCATTCATCAGCATGTTGCGGAAAAAAACCAGATTGTCATCCTACGGGTGGTTTTGGGAAAAAGGATTGCTGTTGTCACCACCAATATTTTTCAACCTTCCTCATTAAAACAATCCCTTCAAAGGGCCGTTTCCCTTGCCAAGGTTCAACAGCCCAATGATGAATTTATTTCTTTGCCGGGGCCGAAACCCATACCTGAGATCGAGTCCTTTTCTAAAAATATTAGCCGCCTCACACCTAATCAGAAGGTCAGGATGATTAAAAATCTTTTGAGGCAAGTGAAAGAAAAGAGATGCAACGCATCCGGTGCTTTTTCGAATGGAGTGGTGAAACTGGCCGTAATCAATTCACTCGGAGTGGAAGCTTATCAGGAATTTTCTGACCTGTTCCTTCATCTGATCGTTGAGAATGAGAAAAGTTCTGGCTATGCAAGTTTCGTGGCAAGGGATCCTGATCAATTAGATATCGATGCTTTGGCCCAAGAGGCGATCGGAAAGACATCAAAGGAAGAACCGATGCAGATTGAACCGGGGGAGTATGAGGTCATTTTAGAACCTTATGCCGTGAGTGAACTCATGTCCTTTCTGGGCTATCTGGGTTTTCATGCGCTGGCGGTACAAGAAGGACGCAGTTTTTTCGTAAATCGGTTCGGAGAAAAAATGGTGGATGAGAAGGTGACGATTTATGATGATGGGCTTGACCCGGGAGGACTGCAAGTCCCTTTCGACTTCGAGGGCCTTCCAAAAAAGAGAGTCACCTTTTTTGAAAGAGGAGTGGCTAAAGAAGTCACCTATGACTCCTTCACAGCCGGTCGAGAGGGAATGGACTCCACCGGTCATGGCCTGATTGCACCCAACACGGTAGGCCCCATTCCGATCAACCTCTTTATGACGGGAGGGGAATCTTCCCTGGAGGCGATGGTCACCTCTGTTCAAAGAGGAATTTATGTAACCCGATTCCATTATACCAATGTGGTCGAGCCTATGAATGCCGTCATCACCGGAATGACACGGGATGGGACTTATTTAATTGAAAGAGGTGAGATTAAAAGACCCATCAAGAATCTAAGGTTTACCGAATCTATACTAAAGGCTCTTTCTCAAGTGACTGCGATTTCAAAAAATCGAAGAATTTGTTCTGAGGGAACAGTCTACTCCAGACGTTTTGTGACAGGTACGGTTGCCCCAGCCATCAAAGTGGATGGGTTTAATTTTTCAGGGGTATCTGCCTTATAAAGGGTTCGAGGGCACAGGGGGTCAAGGGTTCAAGGGAATAAAACATGAAAACTTGAACCCTTGAATCCCATCGGTCGGAAGGTTTTGGTTTAATGAAAGATCTTATCCAAAATATTCTTGATCTGGCGAAGTTGAAAAGGGTGGCCTACGCTGATATTCGAGTTGTTCGCCGCCAGAATGAAGAGATCGAAGTCAAGAACGGGAAGGTGGAAGCCCTGATCTATGATGAGGATTTCGGCTTTGGAATAAGGGTCTTATTCCAAGGTGCCTGGGGATTTGCTTGCAGTTCTAAGGTAACCAAAAGGGAGATGGAGGCTGTTTTTAACAAGGCACTCAAGATTGCCAAAGCCAGTTCAAGAATCAGAGGGAAAGAAATCCTCTTCCCTTTGACTTCTCCAATCAAAGATAGATATCAAACCCCGTTTTCTATTGACCCATTTGGCGTCGCTCCTGAAATGAAACTTCACTTTCTCCTCGATGCGGATGCAATCCTGCGTAAAAACAACAAGGTGAGGATCTCGGAGGCCTTTTTAGGATCATATAAAACAGAGAAGACCTTTGCTTCCACAGAGGGTTCTTATATCGAACAGGAGATTGTGGAATGTGGAGCGGGCATTGCCGCAACCGTCATTGAGGGAAACGAGGTCCAGGTCCGATCCTATCCCAACTCTTTTCGAGGAAATTTTGCCACCCAGGGTTATGAGTGGATTGAGAAATTAGCCCTTCCAGATAAAGCAGAGGGGATCGCTGAGGAAGCTTCGCAACTCCTTTCAGCAAAGCCTTGTCCCTCTAAGGTGACAACCCTGATACTGGATAGTTCGCAGTTGGCCCTTCAGATTCACGAGTCCATCGGACATCCCATTGAGCTGGATCGAATTCTTGGAACAGAGGCCAGTTATGCCGGCACCAGTTTTTTAAAACCAGAGATGGTAGGTCATTTAAAATATGGTTCAGAAAAAGTCAATATCTTTGCTGATGCCACCCATCCCGGTGGGTTGGGAAGCTTCGGGTATGATGATGAAGGGATCAAAGCCCAAAGAGTTCCGATTATCTCCCAGGGAATCTTAGTCAACCTTTTGACGTCAAGAGAGACAGCCCATCATCTGAAAAAAAAGAGCAACGGGACGATGAGGGCGGATGGCTGGAATCGAATTCCTCTGATCCGGATGACCAATATCAATCTGGAGCCCGGGGAGTGGACACTGGAGCAGATGATCGCTGATACGGAGGAGGGACTTTTCTTAACGACCAATCGAAGCTGGTCGATTGATGACAAAAGAATTAATTTCCAGTTTGGAACTGAAATTGGCTGGGAGATCAAAAATGGCAAACTGGGCGAGATGGTCAAAAATCCAACCTATACTGGGATTACTCCCCATTTCTGGAATTCGTGTGATGCCATTGCGAATCGCGAACACTGGCAGATGTGGGGGACACCCAATTGTGGAAAGGGAGAACCGGGTCAAATTGCTCATGTGGGACACGGCACTGCACCCGCCCGGTTCAGAAATGTTCAAGTAGGGGTGATGAAAGGATAAAAAGATAAGGATAAGGTTGAGGTTGAGGGTTAGGTTGATAAAAATCTTCCCCTAAACCTAAGCATGTGAGTAGAACGACCGTCATCCTGAACCTATTCCTCTTTTTTGGTGACGTCTTTGGCATAGCCTTCTCGGAAACCTTCGACCACCTTCTCAGAGACCTTTTTGGTGGCCTGGAAGATTTTTTTTAAGCCTTCCTCAAACAGCTCTTTGGCATCTTGGAGATCATCATCTTCTATCTTTTTGTGTTCTTCAACCATTTGTACGAACCATTTAAACGTAAGGCTTATTTAAAATCCAAATTCCTAATATCGAAATTCCTGCCTTCACCCAGGCGGAAATTTTTAAAAACTTTTATTTAGATCTGTTCGAAATGTGTGCTTTGGTCATTTGAATTTGTTTAGGATTTCGGATTTCGTTCTTCGAATTTCCGTCCTTATTTGGACGGTGCCGGCATCGCTTTCATCTTCTCAATCTGGGTTCTTATCCGCTGGGCTCGTTCACTATTGGGATCCACTTTTAGATATTCTTCCCAGGCGTGAATCGCACCCTTCATATCCTCTTTGTCGTGAAGAAGCACAATGCCGATATTATATCGACTGTTGGCGTGCCTTGGGTCGCTTTGAGCTGCCTTTCTGAACTCTTCAATCGCCCTATCAAATTGTCCTAATTTCCTATACATAATTCCCATATCTGTTCTGACATCAGGGTTATCTGGTTTGACCGTTAGGTATTGACTGTAAGCCTCGATAGCTTCCTTGGGTTGGTGCGAATCAAAATAAAGATTACCCAATTCTACCCAGGCTGCAAGGTTTTTGGGGTCCCTCTTGACCATCTCCTTTAAAGTTTGAATTTGAGAAGCCTCTTCGATCGAATCACGAGAAGGTAGAGCCAGCGCTGGCGCACCTGCAGGAGACATTTGAGGCCTTTGGACCATAGCTGTTTCTTCGGAACCTTTTGTCCCTTTGAGAATGGCCACCGTTGCACCGGTGATGAATCCAACGAGAAAAGCAATGGCAACGAGCAGAATCACTGTCTCTTTCTTCATGTTCGATTCCTTTTTTGATTATCATAACATGGATTAAAAAAGACGGAAAGTCATTTATTCCCTTTGATTTTTAGGGTCTTCCGTGGTAAAAATAGATATAGATTCACTTACAGTTAACCCCGTTTAGAGATCAATCCATAACGGCGTGAAAAGGGAGGAAGGTACGATGAAGTGTTATGTCTGTGCAAAGCAGGGAGTGGATAAGGATGCCGTAGCCATTTGCATCGTCTGCGGGATGGGGCTCTGTCTGGGCCATGCCTTTAAAGAAGAATTACTGGTCAGGGACGTCATTGATTGGGGATTTGGGGAGGAACGAATTGAATACCCCCACACGCTACCAAGGTTTATCTGCGCTGAGTGTAAACTGGCCATTGAGCAGAGAAAGAAGGTGGAAAGAAGATGAGAGTTGTGAGTTCTGAGTGAAGAGTTAAAAAATAAATTTCACCTAAAAAGGATTGTCTTTTTTCAAGAGATTACAGATAATAGTCCTATGAAGAAAAAAATTTTAGTCGTTGAAGATGAAGAGAGTCTGAGGCTTTTATATGAAGAGGAGCTGAGATCGGAGGGATATGAGGTTCTCACTGCTGGAAATGGGAGAGAAGCCATTCAGCAGTTGGAAATAGGGAAACCCGACCTGATCATTCTCGACATTGTCATGCCCGTGATGGATGGAATGGAAGCCCTGGGTCGGATTGTCAGCAAGGAAAGGAAAATCCCCATCATCCTCAATACCTCTTATTCGGGGTACCAACAGGATTTCATGAGTTGGGCAGCCGATGCCTATGTGACGAAGTCCCATGATCTCTCCGAATTAAAAATGAAGATCCGTGAACTTTTAGAGAAAAGAAAGGCATCATGAAAAAAGTCCTGGCCATGGTCTTAGCAGGCGGTCGGGGGGAAAGGCTCTATCCTCTCACTCGGGATCGAGCCAAGCCTGCTGTTCCTTTCGGAGCCATTTATCGGATCATCGACTTCACCCTATCCAACTGCCTCCACTCTGGGATGCGCCGCATCTATACGCTCACCCAGTATAAATCGACCTCCCTTCACCGCCATATCCAATTGGGATGGAACATCCTCTCATCCCCCCTGGGAGAATTCATCGAGGCAATTCCAGCCCAGCAAAGAATTGATGAGCATTGGTATCAGGGGACAGCCGACGCCATCTTCCAAAACATCAATATTTTACAAGTGGAGAGACCTGACCTGGTCCTGATCCTCTCCGGTGATCATATTTATAAAATGGATTATCGGAAGATGATTGCCTTCCACCTGGAGAGAGAGGCGGATATGACGGTTGCTGCCATCCGGATGGATCGAAATCTTTCCAGAGAATTTGGTGTGATCGAAGTGGACGGAGATTGGCGGGTGGTAGGTTTTCAAGAGAAACCAGAGGAGCCTAAAACAATTCCGGGAGACCCGGGGGGGATCCTGGCATCTATGGGAGTTTATATCTTCCACACCGAGGTGTTGGTAAGGCGATTAATTGAAGACACCCGATCTGAGTCGAGTCATGATTTTGGTAAAGATATTATTCCCATGATGATTGGAAAGGATCAAGTCTTTGCCTTTGATTTCAGGCAGGGTGATTTCGGAAAAACGGGTTATTGGAGGGATGTGGGGACGATCGATGCCTATTATGAGGCTAATATGGACCTGATCTCGGTCACACCCCAACTCAATCTTTATGATTTTCAATGGCCCATCCTCACCTATCAACCTCCCTCTCCACCCGCCAAAACGGTTTGGATTGAAGAGGGAAGGGTGGGAACGGCTCTCAACTCGATCATCTCAAACGGTTGCATTATCAGCGGTGGAAATGTCAAGCGGTCTCTCCTCTCGCCCCGAGTGACGGTTCATAGCTTTGCAGAGATCGAGGATTCCATCCTTCTGGAAGGGGTAGAGGTCGGGAGGAATGCAAAGATCAAGAGGACCATCATCGATAAAGAGGTTCAGATCCCTCCAGGGATGGAAATTGGTTATCATCTGGATGAGGATGCAAAACGATTCACCGTGACCGCCTCAGGGATTGTCGTGGTTCCCAAGGGGATCAGACTTTAATCCCATCCCATCTCTCCGTCTTTCTTCTTGACTCAAAAGATGAGAAAATTTAATATGCATTGAAAGCCCATTTCATCTCTCTCTATTTGTTCTACGGATAGAACCGATCATGCTTGAAGGTACCCGTCCCTTTCCAAAAGAATTGGTGAATCTCTATTACGAAAAAAGATGGTGGTTCGGAATACCTCTGGGAGAGATGCTGGATAGAACTTGTGACCTCTATCCTTATAAGGAGGCCCTGGTGGCCGAGGGGATGAGGTTAACGTATCGGCAACTGAAGGAATGGACAGACCGAGCTGCCATTACGTTTCTCCAATTAGGCATTGAGAAACTGGATCGAGTTCTTCTCCAAATACCCAATTGGGCAGAATTTGTCTTTGCCTATTATGGCCTTCATAAGATTGGCGCCATTCCTGTCATGTGCATCCCACGATTCTCACAGAGAGAAATGGAGCATTTCTGTGAGATGACAGAAGCCAAGGCCTGGATGGTTCCTTTGAAGTTTGAATCCATAGATTACAAACCAATGATCGAGTCGGTTCGATCTCATTCGTCGTTTTTAAAACATATTCTGGTGATAGATTCCTCTGGGCGGAGGGATGAATCATTGCCTATGCCGGAAGGGACACTCCATTTCAGCACCCTTTTAAGTAAAGTGGACTTAAGCCAATATCCCAAGGATTATCTTCAATCTTTCAAACCGGATCCTGAGGAAATATGCCATTTAATGCCCACAGGGGGAACGACCGGTCTTCCAAAGCTGGTTCCGAGGACGCATAATGATTGGTTCTGCAATGTGGAATTTCGTGCAAAAGCCTGGCAACGAAGCCCTCACGATATTACCTTGATCGCCACCCCCATTACCCATAATATGGCGATTGAAGTTTCGTTAAACCCTTCCTTCCTCACAGGGGGGAAAGTAGTGATGATTCCTTCCACCCGCGCCAGAGAGATCCTTGAAGCAATCGATAGGGAAAAAGTGACGACGACGATCCTTGCCGTGGCTCAGGTTCAACAAATGGTTGACTTCCCAGAGTTGGATCAATACGATGTTTCCTCTTTGCAGGTGATCGCTACGGGGGGATCAACAATGCCCCCTGAGGTGATTCGAAAAGTGTACGATAAATTGAAATGTAAATTTTACAATGTCTATGGTAGCTCCGAGGGACCCTGCACTCAAACCCGGTACGAAGATCCGGACAAGGTCATCTATCATACGGTTGGATGGCCGATCTGCCCCTATGATGAATTCGAAGTGATCGACTCAAAGGATCACCCCCTTCCTCCTGAAAAAGAAGGAGAGTTAGTGGTAAGAGGGCCCTGCATCTTTCGGGGATACTATAAGTCGGAGGCCGAAAATCGAGAGGCCTTTACACCGGATGGGTTTTATCGAACGGGAGACATTGCCAAGTTTGATCAACAAGGACATTTAATCATTACAGGCCGGAGGAAGGATATTATTATCCGGGGAGGGGAAAATATCAGCGCCAGGGAAGTGGAAGAGGTCATCAGCAGTCATCCAGCTATAGAACAGGTTGCTGCGGTAGCCATGCCGGACCCCCTTCTTGGCGAAAGGGTCTGTGCCTTCATCAAACCGAAGAAGAATGAAAAGATCACCTTCGAAGAGATCATCTCCTATCTCAAGGGAAAAAAGACATCGGTTCTTTACCTTCCCGAGCGAATTGAGATCATTGAAGAGATGCCCCTGACCCCTGTGGAAAAAGTGGATAAAAAGCGATTAAGAGAAGAAATTAAGGAAAAACTCAAAAAAGAAACCAGGATGAAATAGGAGGGAAGTAAACCATTCAAGACGGATACCCGATTCTTAATGAGAGGGGGTGAAAAAAGTTGTTGATGTTTCCTAAAGGTTATTTTAATGATCAGAAAGGCATGGACATTAGACAGCGGAGAGCAACAAAAATCTAAACAACTTTTTAACGAAAAACAGGAGGTGGGTACAAATGAGAAATAAATCAATCCTTATTGGTCTGATGGTCATGGGAATAATGGTTCCTTCAATAGTTTTTGGAGCCATTGAATTAAAATTCTGCAACTATTTCCCCGTTCCTGCTCGGCAAACCAAAATCTGTGAGGAATTCATCAAAGATCTTGAGGCTCGCTCCGGCGGGCAATTGAAGATTCGTTTCTTCCCGGCAGGGACCCTGCTGACTGCTCCAAAGATCTATGATGGAGTCGTGGAAGGGATTGCAGATATAGGGTTTTCTAATATTAGCTACACTTTTGGCCGCTTTCGAGTAACCGAGGCACTTGATCTTCCCCTTGGTTTTCCCAATGCGTGGGTAGCGAACCATGTGGCCAACGACTTCTTCAGGGAATTCAAACCAAAGGAATGGGATAAGATCCATATGCTCTCTATGCATACCAGCCCTGTCAATGTTGTTCTCACTGCGACCAAGCCGGTCAATAAGCTGGAGGATCTAAAAGGGATGACCGTGAGAGGTCAAGGTTTCATTGCTGAGGTTGTGAGCGCACTGGGTGCAACACCACGAGCCATCCCTATGCCAGAAGCCTATGAGGCAATGCAAAAGAGAGTTTTTGAAGGGCTGATGATTCCGATGGAAACATTGAGGGCCTTCAGACTGGCTGAAGTATCAAAGTATGCTACGGAATGCTGGCCCATCGGTCAAGTTTACACGTTCTACCTAATAATGAACAAAGACTCCTGGAATAAACTGCCGGCCAATATTCAGAAGATCATCAATGAATATCCTTTTGAGGAAAAGTTGGCTAACATGTGGAATGAAATAGATATAGATGGGAAAAATTACGGCAAGGAAAAAGGATTACAGTTTATTGAATTACCGGGCGAGGAAATGATTAAATGGAAGAAAGCGGTTGAGCCAGTGTTAGATAAATACGTAAAGTCAATGGTCGCGGCAGGGTATAAAGAAAAAGAGGTTAGAGAATTGATTAATTATGTACGAATGCGAATTGAACACTGGACCAAGAAACAGAAAGAATTGGGGGTTAAATCGTCAACAGGTCCAGCCGAGGTTCGGCTGAAGTAATTGCTGTTTACACAATATACCTCCCCCGTAAGGGGGAGGTATGCTCATGAGGATGAGAAGAGGATGAAATTGGGGATGTTTTTAACTCATTTGGATAAATTTACGGGCTCATTCAGTCGTTCCCTCGAGTGGGTTGGAGTCGTCGGCATACTGCTGATGTTTCTTGTCAACTTTATTGATGTTGTTGGGGCGAAGTTTTTTCTCTGGCCTTTTCCGGGAGCCCCTGAAGTCATCAGCTTTTCCCAGATCGTAGCCATTGCCCCTGCCATTGCCACTACCCTCCTACTTGGCCGACATATTAGGGTAGAATTTATCATTGATCGATTTCCAAAGCGTATCCGAGCAGCGATCAGCAGCATCAGTTCTTTTTTATCATTGATTCTCTTCGCTTTGATCCTATGGCAGAGTTTTCTCTATGGTCAATCCCTTCAAAAAGCAGGAGAAATCGGCTCCACCTCCCATTTACCTTTCTATCCCTTTGCTTTTCTTATTGCCTTCTGTTCCATTCCGGTTGGTTTAGTCTTCGTGAAGGAAATCCTCAAATCCTTGGCTGAGGCGTCAAATCATGGATCCAGTTAATGTAGGTGTCATCGGAATTATCTTGCTCGTCTTTCTTTTTCTTCTCAGAATGCCAGTGGCTTTTGCCATGGCATTTGTAGGATTTCTTGGTTTTTCCTACCTGAGTTCCTTTCATGCAGGTCTTAAACTTCTCGCCCGAGATTTTTTCGAGCAGTTTTCCAGCTTCCCTATCAGTGCGATCCCGATGTTTATCCTGATGGGGTCCTTTGCGTTTGCATCTGGAATTGGGAAGAGACTTTATGATGCAGCTTATACGATTTTGGGGAGTCTCCGCGGAGGGCTAACAATGGCCACTGTCGTAGCCTGTGGTTTTTTTGCTGCGATATGTGGATCGACCGCGGCGACAGCAGCCACGATAGGAAAGATCGCCCTGCCGGAGATGAAAAGATACAAATATGATGACACCTTAGCCACGGGTTGTCTTGCCAGTGCCGGCACCCTTGGCATTCTCATTCCCCCAAGCACCATCTTTCTCGTCTACGGGATCATCACTGAACAATCCATTGGTAAGCTTTTTGTCGCTGGGATTATCCCTGGAACCATCCTCACTTTTCTATTCATTATTACCGTCGGTCTTATCTGCTGGCGTAATCCAGCCTGTGCTCCACCCGGAGCCTCCACCAGTTTGAGAGAGAAGGGAAAAGCCCTTTTAGGAATTTTTGAAGCCTTGATTCTATTTGGCCTGGTTATAGGAGGGTTGTTCTTCGGTTGGTTTACTCCTACTCAAGCAGGGGGTATTGGCGCAGCGGGTGCTCTGGTCATCGGACTGGTGAGAAGGCAACTTAGCTGGCGAGTATTCATTGATTCCACGAAGGATGGATTGCGAACCTCTTGCATGGTTCTCTGTGTCATTGCCGGTGCTACCGTATTTGGCCATTTTATGGCAGTCTCGACCATTCCTTTTATTCTGGCGGATTGGGTGGAGGGACTCCCTTTACCGCCTATGGCTATCATGGGAGTGATTGTTTTTATCTATCTTATGGGCGGTTGCTTCATGGATGCGATGGCCTTGGTGGTGCTCACTGTCCCCGTAATCTTCCCGGTGGTTGTTCGGCTTGGGTTTGACCCCATATGG
Organism: Syntrophaceae bacterium UBA2188; assembly: GCA_002327985.1. Classification (GTDB taxonomy): domain Bacteria; phylum Desulfobacterota; class BSN033; order BSN033; family UBA1163; genus UBA1163. The sequence goes on from DCVM01000059.1 coordinate 14,106, forward strand.
TTTGGTGTGGTCATCGTGCTGGTGAGTGAGATGGGAGTGATTACCCCCCCCGTGGGCGTCAATGTCTATGTCATCAAGGGAATCGCTCCAGAGGTCCCTCTCGAAACTATTTTTAAAGGTATATTTCCATTTCTAATAGCCATATTAATTAATACAGGTATATTAGTATTTTTCCCAAAAATTGCTCTTATCTTGCCCAATCTGGCGAAATGAGGAAAAAGGTTAGAACAGGTCTTTTACGTCACTGATGTTGATCTCCAGCATTTTCACCGAGGCAAGGATCCTTTCTGCATTTCGGTCGACCGCCTGTATCCCACCGGAGAGTTGTTTTAATTCCAGAGTTGCCTTTTTAATCGTTTTGATTCGAGTGTCAAGTTTTCTCAATTCTCCGCGACTCATTGTTTTTCATCCCCTTTCGTCCTTAACTCCCAACTAATTTAGTCATTAAGTCACTGTGTAATTGAGTCATTCAATGACTTATACTAAGGCGTTTAATGAAACGACATCACCCCCACCTTTACCCTCCCCCCTTGAGGGGGAGGGGTGGGTGGGGGGTACTTTTTTCACGCGACGCACTATGCCCTATGCTCTCTGCTCTCTGCCCTATATCACTAGTCTTTTTAGCCATGTTTTCTTAAATCCTTAAACCGTTTGGCCTTTACCTCGTAACGAGGTAAGGAATTGAATGGGTGGACTTCGATGTTATAACCCAGATTCGTTTTCAATCGTAATTGATCCTTCAGTTGGGTAAGGATCGCCTCCTGATTCTTTTCCTCTTCTGGTAAAATTTCGATCTTGAGGCTGATATTATCGAGATCTCCTTTCTTCGTCACGATGACCTCAAATTCATTGCTCAGGCCCTTGATCGAGCGAACCACTTCTTCAATGGCAGAGGGAGCAATGAGTACGCCTTTGATCTTCGTAATATCATCTGCCCTTCCAACGACCCCCCCTTGGATGATACGGAAGGTCCTTCCACAGGGGCAGGGATCTTTTGACCACTCTGCCACATCTTTAGAGTCGAATCGGATGCAGGGTTGAGCTATCCGGTCAAGAGCCGTGATGACAATCTTCCCTTTTCGGCCTGGCTCTTCGATGATTTCCCCTGTTTCGATGTCTTCTAACTGGATGAGAAAAAGAGCTTCATTGACATGAAGACCGCCAGGTTGAGCCGTACATTCAAACCCCCACGCTCCGATCTCTGTGGCACCCACATGGTCATAGACCTTTGCCCCCCAAATTTCTTCCATTCTCTGTTTGGTAGAAGGAATGCTGGCACCTGGCTCGCCGGCACAGGTGATCTTTCGAATGGTCAGATCTTTCGCTGGATCGATTCCCAGTTTTTTCTTGGCCGTGTCCGCCATTCCCAAAACATAGGTAGGAGTTGCCATCATAGCATTCGCTTTAAGCTCTTGAATCTTCAGGATCCGAGCCTCCGTATCCAGAACGCCCCCCGGAATAACTTCGCACCCAATTTTTTCCGCTGCATAATGGCCCGCCCAGAAGGCGACGAAGATATTGTATCCAAAGGGAAGAAATACCCTATCCGTTTTCCGGTAGCTTTGAGCATAGAGAAGGTAAGCCCAGGCCTCAGCCCACCACTCCCAGTCCTGCCAGGTATCGGGCTGATAAACCGGTGTCCCGGTCGTCCCACTGGTCTGTCGAAATTCCGTCACCTCTTCCAGAGGCACGCAAAGAGCATCTCCATAAGGAAAGGGATCTTTTCTCTGGATATCTCTCATCATCGCCTTTTCCACCTTTGGAACCTTGGTCACATCTTCATAAGATTTGATATCACCCGGTTCCAGGCCCGCCTCCTGATAAAGCTTTCGATGGAACTTTGACCTTTCATAGGCCCATTCTAAGATCCTCTTAAACTTTTTGAGCTGAAGATCTCTTAGTTTCTCGGGTGGAAGCGTTTCCACCACCGGGTTCCAATATAAATCTTTCTGGGTTGAATATGTTTTCATGTTTCCCTCGTTCTCTCCTTTCCCCTAAGCACTCAGGCATAAGGGAGGAATTCTTTACCTAAGATTCCTTGGCCGATTTCCATTTTGAGTGTGGCACTGGCAATTTGTACGGCCTTGATATCTCTTAAATAACGTTCTATGGGAAGCTCTCTGGAATATCCCAGTCCCCCATACACATCCATGGCATCATTCACTGCTTTATAAGCGAATTCACCTCCTATTAAATTCGCCATGGCTGCCCAGATAGAGGCTTCCTTAGCATTTTTTTCAATCAGGTGAAGAGCCTGAAAGCAAGTCAACCTGGCTGTTTCAAGCAAGGTGAAATCTTCTACCAATTTGAATTGAATCGCTTCGAATTTGCCCAATAGTTTCCCGAAAACCTTACGGTTCTTGGCGTAATCCACTGCTTCTCCAAGCGCTTGCCTGGCCGTTCCCAGTGCGATCAGGCCGGTCAGAGCCCTTTGCTCCTGCACAGTGGGTTTCAGCATGGATAGCGCATTGTTCTTTTCCCCGATGAGATGATCCGCCGGGACTTGAACATCATTCAAAGCGATGTTTCCCCATTTCGTTGCTCTCCACCCAAATCCCTGAAGCCGTTGGATATCTATTCCTGACCGATTCGCTTCGATGAAGATACAGCTGATCCCCTCCGTGCTTTTCCCATTTGTTTTCACAAGCAACACAAATCCATTTGCAATTTCAGCGAAAGTGATCATCGACTTCTCGCCGTTCACGACATAGTGATTCTTCACGCGTTTGGCAATCGTCTGGATGGCTCTCACGTCCGAACCCGCCTCTGACTCCATGGCCGCAAAGGCGAGAATACATCTTCCCTTGGCAATATCCGGTAGGTAGTTCTGCTTCATCTTTTCCGAACCATGCAGCAGTATCCTTCCAGTAATATTAGACCCGCATAGGATGATGGCGCAGTTGTGGTCATATCGGGCCACCTCTTCCAGCGCGATTCCAGTGGTGGTCAGGTCAGCTCCTACCCCGCCATAACCTGTTGGTAGCCGCAATCCCGTAAGACCCATTTTAGCCATCTCTTTGACAAGCCCCCAGGGAAACTCCTCATGGGTATCCCAATAAGAAGCCTTTGGAGCCAACTCATTTTTGGCAAAGTCGCGGACGCTTTTTTGAATGGCTTTCTGTTCTTCGTTCAGCTCAAACATCACAACCCCTTACCCATTCGCTCCACCGTCAAAAGATATTATCAAATTGGATTAAATTTTATGAATCCCCTATCGTTTTGTCAACAACAATTCCTGAGATTTCTGAATAAATCCAAAAATCTCTGATTCCATCGATTAAGAACCGATTACACAGATGCGAGAATAATTGATAAACAGAGGAATCTCTGTAATCATGTTTTGTAATCTGTGTAATTAGGAGAGCGCATTTCAATTTTTCAGAACTCTCCTACTCATTCTGAAAAGATTGGAAAAAAAGAGAATATAGAATATAATGAGGCGACTTCTTGAAAAAACTTTTATGAAGAGGTTTACGGCATGGCTAATTATATTGTCCTCGGGACATGGAATACAAAACATGAAGAACTCGATTTCCTTTGCGAGGAGATTAGAAGGCGAACTCATCAACCTATTCCATTAGACTTATCTACAAAAAAAACGACCCGCCATAGGAATATGGCAGTCCATCACTCCATTTTGATAGCGAAGGCCAGATTAAAAGAAATAGCAAAAAAGATGCACCTCTCAGGCGCCATTTCACTGGGTGGGGGGACAAATCTTTTCATGGCGACAAAATTGATGGAAGATATCCCCTTATTTATTCCAAAGATCATCGTTTCAACAATGATTGTCAATAGCATCCATAATTTCCAACCCTATAAGGACATCCTCTATCTTCAATCTCCATGTGATTTTGGCATGTTAAACCCGTTGACAAAATCCATTCTAACTAATTGTGTCACTATTTTAACCTCAATCAAGGAGGGTCTCCCTAGGCCCGACAAACCCTCCATAGCCATCACCGGTTTTGGCATCACCGATGGATGCTTTAAAGCGGCAAAGAATTTCTGGTCCAAAAAAAATTTTCATCTCGTTCCGTTCCATGCTATCGGAGAGAATACAATGGCTATGGCAGAACTCATCCGCATGGGTTTTTTTAAAGGAATTATGGACCTCACCTTACACGATGTGATGGATCATATTGCGGGAGGGGCTTATGGGAAGATAGATAAAAATAGGCTTCATGCCTATCTCTCAATGGACCTCCCCGCCGTCATTGCCCCTGGAGGCTTAGACACTATCGCATTTCCCGATGGTCACTCATCCCTTCCCTACTTTAGAAAAAGGAAAAGATATCACCACGATTTTAGGTGGGGGATCAAAGCTAAAAAAGAGGAAGTGGTCAAGGCAGCCAAGTGGATAGGAAATATTTTTAAAGAGACCCATCCTAAAAATTTAATTATTTTGATACCTCTTCGGGGTTGGTCTTATCCTGGAGAAAAGGGAAGGGAATTTCATGACCCGGAGCTGGCGGGTCTTTTTGTGAAGTGGATAAAAAAATATTATAAAGAGGACTCTGTGATCAAGGTTGACTTATCCATCAATGACCCTGAGTTTGGGAGGGTAGCCAGTGATCATTTAGAAAATCTGATGCAGGCTCGGGGGTAGAGTATTTTTAGTCTTTTTTACATCTTCTTGATAAAATTTCTTTTTTAGCTAATTCTCTTGCTGTTGGTGTTAGAAACCATTCGTTTATTATCTTTTCTAAGAAGCTAAGATAGATTGAACGCGGTACGTTAAACCGCTCTGTCTCCACCTTCACCCCCCTTCGGGAATATCGCCAAAGTTTATCTGCATCCTTAACAATTCTATCGCTTGCAGAAATGGGTCTTTTTCTCGTGTCGTGGCCTTGAACAATTCGAGAGATTTCATCGACCTTCTCTGGGGGATAATGTAATTTTTCCAATACCCCCTTGGCTATCTTTGCCCCCTCCAATTCGTGAACCCTTGCCAATTTGGGATTGGATGGATTGGGGCCAAAAGCGGTCAAGTGAAGATGTTCGGGAATGGCTTTCCAACCAACATCGTGAAGAATGATAGCAGGAATGACAATCGCTTCATCCCCTTTTTCAGATTTTAAAAGCTTTAAGGCATATTGGAGGGCGATCTTGGTGTGGATGAGGTTTTTTCGTGTACGAAGAAAGGGTTTGGCCTTTTCAAAAATCTTTTGATAAATCGGCTTTATCGCCATGATGTCCAAATTATATTTCTTCAATCCGCAATCCGCAATTCAGAATCCCTTCAACATTTTTCCCAGAAAATAAGGAAGTTCAATACGGCCAGTGGGAGCAAGGATGCGACTGCTATAGTCCATCACATATTTGGATGTCAATATTTTTGTGATTCGTTTGTATTCATCACTTTCAAGGGCCTTGGCAATATCAACAATACTTCTCGCGGTTCCTTCTGCAACGATATAAGGACCAGGTCCTACCACGACCTGCCATCCCCCTGTCATTTTTATACCCAGTTTTTCCATGGTTGGAAGGTGATCTTTTGCGATAAACTCCGTGTATTCCTTCTCTTTCCCAGGGATGATATTAAAGTATTGGTTCAATTTCCATACCCTTAATTGAATCGTGTATGTATCTGTTTTCACCCTTCCTGTGGGCTTAAGAATTCGGCTGCAATAGTTGATGACATAACCTTGGACCTGGGCTGTTACTTTCTCATACTCTTCTGTTTCCATGGCCTTTTGGAGTTTTTGTAATGAATCCACTGTTCCCACTGAGATGACTCCAGGACCTTCCCCCACGACCACATAAAATCCTCCCACTGGATTGATACCGATCTTTTTCATGGTAGGGATATAATGACTGATGGCAAATTTTGTGTATTCTTCTTCTTTTCCAGGGACAATGTCCCAGTGTTGATTAAATAAAAAGATCATCTTTTCCCCCCACTGGGTTAAAATATACGAAGAATGATAGGATCTGAGCTGGCGGTCACCTCATAAGATTTAAGCAAAGGTTCCTCGGCATACATGTCCTTGAATTTCGCAACCAGTCTTTCGTAATCTCCGATCTTCTCATACGCCTCGACATCTGCCTTGGTATCCCATGCAGTGACAGAAATTCCTTCGTCTTTATTGTCTAAAGACTCAAGGAGATGGACGAAACGAATTCCCTTATGGTTTTTGTGAGCTGAAACAACCTCCTTATTGTAGAGGTCGCGCAGCTCTTGCATTCTTCCCTGTCTCAATTTGAAAAAGGTCATTCTGACATACATTGGTCACCTCCAGATCATTGAACAAGAAGGTTTTGTGTTTGAAGGTTACGGTTAGGATGCCCGTTTCGTTTTTAGGCCACGTGATTTGTTTCTTTAAGACGTCGCCCTTTCACCCTTAACGGAACGGGTTTCTTTGCCTGGACACGAGAGTCTTGTCTATGAGCCATTACCTCCTAAACAGGGAGGACATCATATCGATAATGATATCCGTATCGCTCTGTTTTGGTTTCCCCGCACTCGTCACAGGTCGGGTCTGGACAAGAAAAACATTCTCAGGGAAGGGGAGATCGACATCGATGGCCCACTCCAAATCCTGGGCCGATTCGTAATGGGCTTCTGAAATTTTGCCCAATCGAACAATTTCAACCAACTCTTCATCATTTAAACAGAGTTGATTCTGCTTTTCAGGAGAGGGCGGCGCGAAGACTACCTTGTTTCCCTCCAACTGATAGCAGACTAATTTCGAAGAAACGGTCTTTTCCAAAATCTCGGAGGATTGCTTGTCCACGAGGAAGTGATCCGGGGAAACCTCCCCCTTAACGACACTTTCGCCTAATCCCCAATTGCCTTCTACAACAATCTTATTCTCATCTCCGATGACCGGATCAATAGTAAACATCACTCCAGCACATTTGGCATTGACCATCTTTTGCACTCCAACACTGATGGTGACTTTGTCATGAGGCCACCCGATCTGATTTCGATAAGCGATGGCGCGATCTGTATAAAGACTTGCCCAGCATTTCAATATGTGTTGGACCACTTCCTCTTCACCTCTGACCCAGAGATAAGATTCGTGCTGTCCGGCAAAACTGGCTGTTTTTAGGTCTTCGGAGGTGGCACTGGACCGGACCGCCACAGGCAGATCTGGGATACCGCAGAGGTCGCCTAATGTTTGATAAGCTTCTTTGATCTCTTTTGAAATTTTTCCAGGAATCGGGGTGGATTCGATAAGATCTCGAATCTGACGTCCCGCTCCCTCAAGGGCATGGATATCCTCAGGAGGAATTTGAGAGAGGGTTCTCACAATCTTGTTTCGAACCCCCCCTCTGTCAAGAAAAGTATCGAAGGCGTTTGTGGTGACAGCAAATCCAGGAGGAACTCGAAGGCCGAGTTGAAACATCTCCCCGAGATTGGCATTTTTACCACCCACCTGAGGAAAGTCTTTGCTCGAACAATTTTTGAACCAGATGATATTCTGTTTCGTTTTTTTTGGAGGCATATTATTTATCCAGGATGAAAACGGCCCCCAAGTTTCCGTCTACTCGAATTCTCTGACCGGACTTGATCACCTGGGTGCCGGTGAAGACATTCATCACCACAGGGATACCATACTCCCTTCCAACGATAGCGGCATGGGAGAGGCTCGCCCCCCTATCCACCACCACTCCGTTGATCATGCTAAAAACAGGTGTCCAGGCCGGAGAAGTGCTCATTGCCACAAGGATGTCTCCTTTCTGGATGGTCGGTAAGTCTTCATCCCTGAGGACCACTCGAGCGATTCCTTCGGTCACACCTGAAGATCCACATGTTCCCAGAAGGTCTGCCTTGAGTTCAGGTTTTGGTATGGGCATGCTTCCCACCACCACTTTGAGGGCGATGGGATCAAGAGATTGGACCAAGCCTCCAATGGCCTGTTCCAGAGTAAACCCCTCTTTAAAGATGGCAGGGGGATTGCCCTTCTGGTTCCATTCTTCCCATTCTTTCTGACGACGTTGAACGATCGGTTTGAGATTGAGTTTATCAGGATTAATTCCAGCCTTTCTCACCTCATCAGGCATGAGGAAGAAAATATCTCCAGGTTGATTAATTGCCCCGCATTTGGCAAATCTATTTCCCAATGCCATACAGGATCTTCTCATCAACGCGTGGGTGTAGAGATCGAGATAATGATTGTGCTCCTCACTGAAACGGCTGCAATTCTGAGCGACTTTCATGAGCATGGAGAACCAACCCTTCTGTTCGGGAGCAATCTTCCCCAAGACCTCTTTCTCCGCGTCTTTCCTTTCTTTTTCAATCTTCTTGCGGTCTTGATCTAAGTCGAATTCCCCACCTTTCTTGAGGTACATCTTTACCGTTTCGAAACCAGGACTGGGGTCCTCTTGCCAAGTAGGGACATTAATCTCAGCCATTCGTTCCATCCGCCAACCCGCTTCTTTATCCAGGAATTCATCGAATTCTTTCAGATAGGTTTTTCCTTTATCACTCTCCCCCAATTTGGCCTTCATCTGCTTCGAGGGTGTCTGCATAAGGAGACTATCAAGCCCCATATCCTTAGCCTTCTTTGAGAACTCCCAGAGTCTACGGTCCACACGAAAACTTTCGTTGTCAAAGCCGGCCACTAACTTGTGGAAAGTGGGATGGGTATCGTCGATATTGAGCAACTGTGTACAGAGTTGCTCAAAAAGGACATATGGGGTATAAGTTCCGTACATCATATGCATGTGGATTTCCCACATCCTTCGGCACGTATCAATGGTTTCTTCGAAGTTCTCAAGAAGTTTGATATTCGAAGCCGTGTTGACATCGAGGGCTTTTAGATTCTCGTATCTCTTTAGTATTTCCTTAACATAACCTCCCCAAAGGCCATCATAATTCTCCACAAAGGGACGGATTGCTTCTCTGAACCTCTTTTCCCTTTCTGCCTTCTCTTTATCGGAATCGACCATGAGAAGGGTGAGATAGCCACCTCCATCTTTAAAGCGCCAGTCCCACCCTTTCACCGTGGGAAGGGAGAGGGTTTCTGCGCCATACTGCATTCCGTGTCGGCAGAAATTGATCCAGAACCACCCGAACATGGGTGTCCATGGGGGCACAGAGTGTGTGGCATCGAGAAACCAGGCTGGTGATTGCTCTAAATCGTACTCCTCCATAAAATCAAGTCCGGGTACCACATCGTAAAATTTCATATCCCCACCTCCTTCTGAAATTTTTTGAAGAACCTATGCATAAAGAATCCCCACCCTTTGGGGGCAAGATAGACACAATGACCTTTAGATCACCCCCTCTCCTTTGATCAAAAGACCTCCTCAATAAATTGGCCTCAATCGAATAAGTAGATATTAGGTTGTAGGTTTGGTACATCGAACTATACCGACCAAATTCAAATAAATCAAGTCATTTTTCAAGCTTTACGAGAAAGCTTCCGATGTCTGCTCCGATTTCCTTCGCTATCGGTTTGCATTTCACTTTCAGCATGTAGATGGTTGTTTTTCCCTCTGCCTCGCCCTTCAGGGCCTCATAATTTCCTGTCCCTTTCGAGATGATGAGGTCACTTTTTTTATAAAAATCCATGAGGGCCGGAGGGATTTCTCTTGGCACAAAGAATCCATTCAGGGTGAAGATGTGATCGACCCACTGATCGACGTGGAAGAAGAGAGCGTCTTCCCTCGTCGCATCCTCGAAAAAGGGACCCTGTTTGACGATTAGATTGATCTTCGAACCCATCTCCTTCAGACATTCTATTAAGAGAGAATCAAAACCGATCTCACCCGCATTGTCTGTGATATAGAGGATATGAGAAGCCTTCTGTACTTTTTGGAAAAGAGGTCCCATCATCGTCGGAAATGGTTTTTCCCCCCTCAAGATCCTTTTCACTTCTTGGAAGGCAAAGGCTTCAGATGGAACGTTCATAGGGGCCACATTGCTCGCAGACGCAAGAGAACAGGCCCTCTCAAATTTTTGCCGGGGTGTCCTCCCTTTTTTAATATAATTTTTTGCAGGGCCCAGTAGTTTCTTAGCGAGTTGATTGTTCTTACGCTTAAGCTGTTGATAATACTCGGAGGATTGGGAAATGTAATCCGGGATAGCGTCGGTGAGCCTGTTGCTTAATGACCCCACATTGATTTCTGAGTTAAATTCTCTTGAGAGGATTTCTAGGAGGGTTTTTGTTAATGGCAAGCGTCCCTCTTCGTTGGTCAGAACTCCTGACCTCCCACATACCCAACTCAAAAGACATGAGGCACACTCTGATTTTGGCTTCAAGAATTCTTCCTTAAGGGATAACCCTCTTCGGAGGGGTTAAAGAAATTGCTTCATCTTTTCTGGTGTAATGGGTAAATCTCGTATCCGAGCGCCGCATGCATGATAGATGGCATTTGCAATGGCTGGTGCAGTGGGTACATCCGCATACTCCGCCATCCCTGAAGCGCCAAAGGGCCCCTTCTGTCTCGGAATATTAAGAGTAATGACTTCCATGTCAGGCATGTCCTTGGCTCTCGGAACCCTAAACTTAGCAAAACTATCGGTCTTTGTATACACGAACTCTTCCATGAGAGCGTATCCGAGCCCCATGTAGATACCACCGTGGAGCTGGCCTTCCATATTTTGGAGGTTGATCACTGTCCCGAGATCATGGACAGAGGTGATCTTGAGGACATTGATCTTGCCTGTTTTTATCTCGACAGCCACTTCAGCCATCTGGATTCCAAAGGAGTAAGTTTCCCAGGGGACTCCTTGGCCGGTTTTAGGATCAGGTCTTGAAGTCACGGGTTTGTTCACTGCTTTGTAAAGGGTGGGTAAGCCCTTTGCCTTCATCTCGTTATAGGTTTTGACTCCGTTTTCATCCATGGCCTTCTTCAGGTCTTCCACAGCCATCTGTACAGCCCTTCCAGAGACATAAGTTTGGCGGCTTCCGGCAGAAAAGTTTCCGTCCGGTGTGATCTCAGTATCAGTGGTAAAGACTTTTACCTTTTCCAAAGGAAATCCCATGGTCTCTGCAGCGATCTGCCAGAATGTCGTTTCCGCACCTTGACCCATGTCCGCAGCTCCGATCCAAACCTGTAGTGCATCGCCGGGTAGTAGTTCCGCCCATGCCTCGGACTGATCTGGGGCACTCCGTCCTGGACCGAACCAAACCCCTCCTAAGCCTACGCCCCTTTTAATTTGATTGGTCGTGTTTGATTTTGCTTCATTAAGTGCTTTTTCATAAAGAGGTTTGAGTGTCTCCATACATTCTTGAAAGCCAATCGCGTGATCCAATACTTGACCACAGATCGTTGTATCACCTTTTACAAAACCATTCTTCATCCTGAGTGCCAGGGGGTCCATTGTTAATTCCATAGCCAGTTCATCCAACATCGACTCGATCGCAAAGGCGACCTGAGGAACACCAAAACCTCTCATGGCCCCCTTGAAAGCAGTATGAGTGTAAACGGCTTTTCCATAAACAGCGGCATTCGGAAAGCGATAGGGTCCCTGGGAATGGATCAGGCCTCGTTGAGTCACGCTATTGCTGAATGATTTATAGGCCCCACCATCTGCCGTGAGATCAAAATCCAATGCCATCAAGGTCCCATCTTTTTTAGCCCCCACTTTGACCCTCATCAAAAAGGGATGGCGTTTTGGGGTGGCGGCAAAGGTTTCACTCCTCGTATAGACGAACCTCACCGGCCCTTTCAGCTTTAGAGCAGCCAAACCGAGAATTCCGCCCACGGAGACATCAAGTTTTCCTCCGAAGGCTCCCCCTGTAGGGGTTTGAATGACCCGCACTTTGTCCAAACTAAGGCCCAGAGCTTCTGCGATGGTCTTTCGGTGGGCATGAATGTTTTGGCTTGCGGACATAACGATCAATTGCCCATTTTCAGCGATGTAGGCCACGCCCGAGTCGTTTTCGAGGTAGGCATGCTCGACGGTTTGTGTTGTATACGTTTGCTCAACCACCACCTCCGACTCTGAAAACCCCTTCTCTACCTCACCATGGATAATAGGTTGTTCAAAAAAGAGATTGGACCGATCATCGTGGACTTTGATAGCTCCTTTCTTCAGGGCCTCTTCTGGAGTCAGCACAGGTTCCAAAACTTCATAGGTTACTTCGATCCTTTCAACGGCATAAGAGGCTGTTTCTTCAGAGGTTGCCACCACCGCAGCCACAGGATCGCCGATGAAACGGACCTTTTTCCCACATAAAATAGGTTGATCGTCTCCAGCCATTTTGAGGATATTGGTCCCTTTCACATCCTCAGCAGTGAGCACGGCAAGGACTCCAGGAATGGCTTCTGCCTCTTTCTTATCAATATGGATGATTTTAGCGTGGTGATGAGGGCTTCTTAAAACCTTGATGTGAGCACATCCATCCACAGCAAGGTCAGCGGCATAGAGGGTTGTTCCTGTTGCCTTTTCGAGTGCATCCGGTCGGGTGACAGGTTGTCCGAGGGTTCCTCTCCCAGCCAGTTTTAATTCGATCGATTTTGTCTCTCCACGCAGATAAGAAGCTGCCAGCTCAATGGCCTCAAAAATCTTTTGATAACCAGTACAACGGCAGATATGAGGTTGAAGGGCTTTCTTGATCTCATCTCTTGAGGGTTTAAGATTTTTGTTCAAAATGGACTGCGCGCGAACGATCATCCCTGGGGTACAAAAACCACATTGGATGGCCCCAGTCTTTGCAAAAGCCAATTGAATGGGATGGGGGTTTTTGAGTGTACCAATACCTTCAATGGTCATGACCTCTTTGCCCTGGGCTTTGGCCACAGGAACCCTGCAAGAAAGAACCACGTCACCATCCATCAACACAGCACAGGACCCACAATGACCCGCAGAGCAGCCCTCTTTGGTACCGGTCAACCTCAAGTCCTCCCGAATCACTTTGAGTAAACTTTTTTGAGGGTCCACGATCATTCTTCGAGGGGTTCCGTTCAAGATGAAATTTATCTCGTGCATGTCTCATGACCTCCCGTTAGCAAAAATCTTGTATTTTTCAAAAAATCCGAAATCCGAATATCCAAATCTCTGCTTCCCGGCAGGCGGAAGACTAGATTTTTACTTATTTAGACCTGAGAATTTTTCTCTAACTCTTATAAAATGTCCTCCTAAAATTTCCCCTCCCCGAGTGGGAGGGGATGAAGGGGAGGGGGGTAAATTCTTTTTGTCCGCCCCCACCCCGACCCTCCCCCATCGAAGAGGGAGGGGAATAGAAGGGGAGATTTCAAGTATCTTTGGACAGGATTTCGAATCCGCCGTTAGGAAGTGTTTTATTACCACATCGCTCACCATTTTGTTTTTGATGAGCGAAGGCGATAAATAGATTTAATGCATGGCCCTTCCGCCATCAACCAATAGGGTCTGGCCGGTAATGAAATTGCTTTCATCGGATGCGAGGAAGATGACAGCACCCAGAAGATCATTGGGTTGCTCCAGTCGTTTTAAAGGAGTTTTACTCACATCGTATTTCGTGACGTCGGCAAGATGGCGGCTTGCTTCGGTATCTGTAAATCCTGGTGCAACGGCATTGATGTTGATATTATGTGGTCCCAATTCAATGGCAAGGGCCCGGGTCAATCCGATCACCCCTCCCTTTGAAGATACATAGTGGATGAAGCCATGAGAGCCTGTGAAGAAGACTTCAGAAGAGAGATTGACGATCTTTCCATTCCCTTGTTGCTTCATATAGGGAAAGACAGCCCTCGCGCAGAGCCAGGGGCCTTTGACATTCACGGCCATCACCTGATCCCATTCGTTTGGATCGACCTCTGTGAAGGATTTTCGCACCAATCCATCGTAGATGGCTGCACAATTGATCAGGATGTCGATTTTGCTAAAAACCTTAATGGTTTCCTCGGCCATTTTGATGGCATCCTTTTCAATGGCGACATCAGCCTGGAAAGCTTTGGCTGCGCCGCCAATAGCCTCAATCTCCTTGACCGTTTTTTCTAAATTGGCCATATCCTTCCGGGTGACGGCCATGATTTTGGCTCCCTCCTTTGCCATTCCAATGGCGAATTCCCTTCCCAATCCTTTGGCCGCTCCAGTCACAATGGCCACCTTATCTCTGAGTCTCATGATACCTCCCTGTTTTCAAATGAATGGGTGAAATAGGTCTTTAAATTTGAATGATTCGTTTTGGAATAATGGAATAGTGGAAGAATGGAATCATTTGAAAAAAATATTTTTTGTCAACCCAATATTCCAATACTCCATTGTTCCATCCTTCCAGACTTTACCAGGCTCTTCCTTTCTTCTCCCAAATCTTCTCTAACTTAAAGTCATCGACAATGACCTTGAAGCAGTTATAACTGGATCCTCGAGCGATGCCCCCTCCGGAATGCATGTTGGAGGAACAGATATACATGTTTTTGAGAAATGGAATTCGATAACTCGATAGGTCTGGGATGGGCCTGAAACGGTCATTCTGGGAGGCATCCATAGCGCCCTCCACCCATCCACCCTCGATCATATCAGGGTGTCTCATGTTGGTATCGTAGGGCGTGGTGATGAAGGCCTCAATCACATTGTCCCGAGTCATGTTGGGAGCGTAAATCTGCCATTGTTTCAACATCAAGTCCTCCACCTCTTTTTTCATCTTGAGCCACTGCCTCTCGTTAAAGAGGTGTAAGGGAGGTGCAAATTCTTCTAATAGAATAGTGTGTTTCCCCTCAGGTGCTCGAGTCCTGTCCCAGATACTGTCCGGTGCAGCAAGGATGTACCATTTTTCCGGAAATCCTTTGGTAAAAATGTCTGCCTGGTATTTCCAGGAGAGGTATTCCGGGTCTTTTTCTCCCATGTAGAGACGTGGCTGAAGGCCTATGTCTGGATTTAAAGAGGCTGCTTTATATTTCGGAAGTTCATGCATGGCCATATTTCCCCAATAAATCTGGGCGCGGTCATAACGAATGTTTCTAATGCGTCTGGCCACTTTTGGGGTGACATAATTTTCTCCCAAAAGCCTGAATATGGTCTGAGGGATGCCTAAATCACTAATTACCAACTGCCTGGCTTCCACTTCTGTTCCATTGGCAAGCTTCACCCCTTTGGCTTTTCCATTTTCAACGATGACCTTGTCCACTTCTGTCTCCACACAGAACTCACCTCCCATGGCACTGAAGGCTCTCTGAAGGGCATGGGTAATGGTGTGAGTTCCCCCGTAGACGATAGAGGCTGATTCAAAGGAGAGCGTCAGGGCGATGACATGGACAAAAACATAGAGTCCAACGACATCGCCAGGAAAACAGCCCGTCGAGGTTTCAATGGCCCTCATGAAAAGGCATTGTAACTCTGGGCTTTCGAAAAGGTCCTTGGCAATCTGGGCGCCTGTCATGAATTGATAAACGGGATCCAATCCATCAACCGGATCGTCACAAAGCTTTTCAAGGGCATTCTTGACTCCCCAGGGTGTGGGAGGACTGTAGCGATATTCTCGAAAGGCTGCCCTCCACTTCCTCTGATATTTTCCCAAGAGTTCAAGATAAGTATCCGCGTCCGTTTTTGAAAAACGGGCGATCTCATTATAGGTCTTCTTGACATTTTCCTCGGAATAGGCTTCTTGACCTGTGACGGGGTCGACACGAAACGCCGAATAGCCCACAAAACAGGTGCCATCTGGATAGACCATCCCTTCATTCTGCTCCGGAAATATATATTTGAGACCATATTCCCTCAGATTAAAATCGGTATAAGCAGGATGGGCCCAGAATCGGGTGAAGTGGGCACATGTATTTTGAATGAAGCCGGGCAGGGGAAGTTCTTCGCCGCAGGCCCCTCCACCTAATTCATGTTGACGTTCGAAAATCACCGTTTTAAGACCAGCCTGTTGTAAGTAACAGGCGATGATCGTTCCGTGGTGTCCCCCACCAACAATAATGACGTCGTAACTTGTATCTGGCATGAGTTTCCTCCTTTTCTATTAGAGAGCTCTGAAAAACCGCTTTCGCTCTCTTGATTACACAGATTGGAAAAGATGATTCCACAGATTTTTCTCTATTTTCGATGAACTTCTAATCGGTGTAATCGCTTCATCATCCCTGCCTACCGCAGGCAAGCATGTAATCAAGAAGGTGTAGAAACATTTTTTGGAGCTCCCTTCTTCTTCAGCATCAACGAAATGGCGTAATAAAGGATTGAGGGTTTAAGGAGGAGCCTGATGAAGTTCCTCAAGTCCGCTCCTTCCAAAGTGGCAGTGATGACCCAGTGGATGGGTTCTGAAGATTCGATTTTAAGTTTCAGGGTTTCCCCCCCGTCTGGATCTTTGAAGAGTTGAGTAAACGCCGCAATCATGGTCGTTTGACCCAAACCTGTCGAATTGACTTTCATGATAACCCTCCTATAAAGAGAGCGCTGAAAAAGTACTTTACACTCTCTTGATTACACAGATTTCAAAGAAGATTAAATAGATTTTCCTTATTCTTAATGCATTTCAAATCAGTGTAATCGTTTCATAATCTTTGTAATCAGAGATTTCTGGACTTTTTAGAAATCTCATAGCAGACCGTTTGCTTTCGCCTTCGTTACAATCTCAGGCTCTTTCCACCATTTGGGGATCCCCAGGTCTTGAGCGATTCGGTTGGCGGCGTTATACCCTGCCCCATAGGTGACCAAACCCCCAGGGAATGTGGAGGCGCCACAAAGGTAGAGATTTTTAATAGGCGTGGCATATTGAGAGCAGAGTTCATTTGGCCTCAAGTATCCCATCTGAAGAGGATAGTAACCTCCCTGTTTAATGGACCCTTCCACCATGTCTGCAAATTTATTTTCGATATCCAGTGGAGAGGCAATATAGGTCCAGAGTATATTGTCCTCCGTCATATTGGGTGCATACTTCTTGAGTTTATCGATCAATCCCTTGGCATGTTCTTGGCGGATTTTGTACCATCGATCAGGGCCTCCTTCTTTCAAGCGGTAAGGGGCATGCTCTGAAATCAAACCGGTATGTCTCCCCGCAGGGGCTTCTGAGGGGTCGAAAATAGTTGGGAAGCAGCAGTTGAATCCGGATGGCTTGAGCTCTCCATTTTTTAAAGCTTTAAAATGATCGACCAGATTTTCTTCCGTCTCAAATCCAAGCACATAAATAAAAGCTTTATTCAAATCGGGATTCGAAGCTGCAGCAGCAAATTGGGGAACATTAAAAAGCGCAAGGTGGACATCAAAGAGCGACCACTTCTCCCATTTCCAGTCTTTCGTCCGCGTAACAAGATCTTTTGGGAGATCCCTCTCCCCAATGTACTTGAGAAAAGTTTGATAAGGGTCGATGCTGGAGGCAACAAACTTGGTGGCCGTATAAACCGTTCCATCATCTAATTCAACCCCTTTTGCCGCTCCATTCTCCACAATGATTCTCTTGATGATCTGACTTCCTAAGATCATACCTCCGTGACGATAAAGAAACTTGGACATCAAGTTGGCCATGTGGTGGGAACCGCCCACACAGAGACGGTAGTTCGCTGCTCGGTTGACCATCAAGGGAACGAGATAACCCAACCCTTCCAAATCATAATCCAACCCCCACATGCAGGTGGCATAGAGCATCAAGGTCCTAATCTGATTATTTTCAAAAATCCCATGGATAATATCGATCGGTTTCTTTTCGGAAAGGGCGCTGATCTCTTGCCCCATAGGTTTGGAGTGGAGTTTGATCACCTGCTCAATGGCTGGCTTGGCCATATCGTAAGTGGCGGGCCCTAAGAAGGCGTCTACATATTCCTTGAAACGTTTATAGGTATCCCGATAGGCATCCGCATCCTTCTTCGAGAATTGGGCAAACGAAGCACATGTTTTTTCCACATCCGAATAGATGCAGAGGCTACGGCCATCTGAGAAAGGCATGGCCATGACCAGATCAGTATGAATATATTGGAGGTCATAGGTCTTATCCAGTTCAAGATCAGGGAATACAGGGGCATAATCCACCATGGGATGGTAAATTGCATGGGTGTTGTGGATAAAGCCCGGGATGGTTACCATTTCCGAGCAAAGCCCTCCTCCCATTTCGTATCTCTTCTCCAGGATGATGACCTTTAGCCCTGCCTTGGCAAGGTAGCAACCTAAAGTGAGTCCATTCGGCCCACCACCAATAATAATGCCATCGTATTGGGGCATAAATTTTCTCCTTTCCTAAAGAGGGTTTTCCATAGTTAAAAAAGGTAGGATGTCCTAAAACTATAATTTTATTTATTGACAAGTCAATATAAATATTTTTATAATGCCATAAGAAATATTTATGATAAACTATAAATGATATTTATTTCAAATAGTTCCGAAAATTAAGCATTGTGAATACTATACGCAAGAATAGCAATACAGTTAAATTTGGTTGATCGATTATCAACAGGAAATCGGAGAATTTTTTGAATCTCAGACAGTTAGAGGCCTTTTATTTAGTTATAAAGAAAAAGAGTTTCACTCGGGCGGCGGAGGAGTTGAATGTGACACAGCCTGCCGTCACGATCCAAGTTAAATCTCTGGAAAAGTCATTGAATTTGAAACTCATTCAGCAAGTAGGAAAAAGAATACAGTTGACTGAAGCGGGGGAACTCCTCAACCAGTATGCTGAGAAAATTTTCGACCTTGTATCGGATGCCAATGAGAAGATGAGGGACTTCAGGAAATTGATGAGAGGGACACTTCAAATCGGAACAACGAAAAACTATGCTCGTTATATCATGCCTTCCGTGCTTTCTGAGTTTCAGAGGCGATTCCCGCGTATCAAAGTGATATTGGATGAAGGGAATTCTGAGGACATGGCCAAGAGTGTCCTGGAGAAAAAAAATGAACTGGCCCTTATCTCTCAGCTTAACCTTGATCGCAAAATCAAATCCTTCTTTTTCTCGACGGTAGAGTTTGTTCTGGTGGCTTCTCCCGAACACAGGTTTTCACAACGCAAGAGCATCTCCCTGAGAGAATTGAATGGTGAACCGGTGATTTTGAGGGAGAAAGGGTCTGGTTCAAGAACAGCCATTCTAAGAAAATTTCAGGAATATGGGATTTGGCCATCCGTAATTATTGAGGCGAGCAGTTTGGACTTTATTGTGGGCTATGTGAAACAGAACAAAGGAGTTTCCTTCATGTTTGAACCTGATATCAAAGAGGAACTGGAGAAGGGGACCTTAAAAGTTATTACTATTGAGGAAGGGAACATTATTTTCTTTACCGATATCATTTACCATAGTGAAAGATCTCTCTCACCTCCCAGTCAAGCCTTTCTAAAGATGGTGAACGAGTTGAAAGGAAAATGGGCCCTGCCCAGTGCCATGGCCGCTTCATAAAGATTTTTTCGCTTCGTAAAGTCTGATGAATTGATTTACCGCCTCCTCGGCAAATGCATGGGTATTGAGGTGAAGGTCGAGCTCAATGAGAGAGATTTTTTTGTTAAGACGAATTCTTAATTCATCAAGAAAAGTCAAATCCGCCTCTGGATCATAGAGAGGCATTCCTTCTTGGTCGAGAGAAGACCATCCCTTTAAAGGAATGAGTATGGCTACAGGTCCCTCTGACAGATTTAACTTTCTGGCCACCTCTCTTGCAATCTCTCTTAATTCTTGAGGAGTTGTACGAGCTTGAACCCTAAAAGCATCGGGAATGAAAAGTTTCCTATTCTTTATTCCTTTTGAAACCCAAAGAAAATCTCGTCGATCGCCTCTCTCCAATGGGCCACAACTGAGCATATCAAATCCACAAGGGGTAATCAGCTGGGGAATGCCTTTTTTCCCAGCACTTTCCAAACGATTTGGACCTGCCGCGCGGTTTCCTCCTAAGAGTTCTTCTCCCACTCCTGCAGGAACAATGTCCATCACACCCTGGAAAAGTCCATCTCCAATCAATTCCTCCATAGCCCTGTCCCCTGTGCCCTGGGCATGGAAGGGGATCACCTCGAATCCTTTTTCTTGTAAACGATGCCTAATATGAGCGCAGCACTCTTCTGAAAACTTGAACTCTGTTAAAGCGATTAAACCTTTCTTATGAGCAGTCTTGGAAAGGGAGGCAGGTCCTCCTCCCATTTCCACCATTCCACAGATTGCCCCTGCTGCCCTCTTCAACACCTCTTCAACCAACGGGTTCAATCCCGCAATGTCCACCACCGAATGAATCATGGTGATATCTTTAGTACCAAAATAACCTCCAGCATAAGCAGGCATAGCGGCCGTACTGGAGAGCACCACTTTGGGGATCCCAAAAGGAAGGGACTTCATGATCGCTGTGGCGATGGCTGTATTACTTGCCCCTCCGAAAGAAATGATTCCATCGAGTTCTCTTTTTTCAAGAAAATATTTTATCTTTTGGATGGCACCTTGAATCATAATCGAGGAGGTTTTTTCTGTGTCCTTTATCTTTCTGATCTCTCCAATATCCCATCCTGCTGCCTTGGCCACCTCTCTCGCGGAAACGTCGGGAGGAATGGAGGGTTCACCCCCAGTGTTCGTGTCTAAAAGGATGACTTGGTGTCCTCTTTTTTGGATGAGCCCTTTTAAAAAAGTGGCTTCTGCACCCTTCGTATCTAACGTTGAAACCAGAATGATCTTTTTGGATGGCAATTCAGTTTCCTCCATTGGGTTCTGTTTTAAGTTATGGTATGATAATTTTGTAAGTGAATCAATATGAAAAAAATCTTCCTCGATAAGAGAGTGTGGAGGGATTCCAGACATAACTGGGTCAGCTTTGAGAGTGATCCGAAACTGAAGGTCACAAAGAAAAATATCTATAGCCGATGTGTCCCCTGTATCAGCAACCTCTATCAACAATTGCAGGCCGAAAAAGAAGAGATTGAATTGAAGGAGGCTTATCACTGCTGGAAGGTGGTGGCGGTTCTGAAAGATAAAGAAGAGTGCTTGGAGGTTTTAAGGGAATATGAAGAAAATTTCTTGGGGGATCACTATGTGAAAGGGAAATTTGGTTCAAGCCTCACCACAAAAACGACCAAGGTTCTCATGTTTCACATTGAAGATGAAGAAGAGAGGGATCGCATTTTAAAAGAACTCCGGACTTGCGTTGAAAAAGTGAGTCACGATTCAAAAGTTTTTTATCAGAGGGCCTGCACGAACCTCTATTATGATCTCTTGGGAGATTGGAGAGAGTGGAAGGAAATAACGGAAATTAAGAACCCGGATGTCCGCCCAGCGCTGATCGAGAGGATTAAGAAATTATTGTATTGGGAAAAAGAGGAGTGAAAGGTAAGTGTTTTTATCATGAAGGGAAACGATCAATCTAAGGCGGATGACGAGAAACCTATAAGGTTGACCACTTATAAGCCAGAAGCCAGGTCTTTCAAAAGCTACATCTCTGCGAGTATCTGAGGGAATTATACGAAGCGGCCGAAGACGATAAAGAACTTGCCGAAAGGAAAAGAAAGACTTCTATCTCCACGCCCTGAAGAAGTGCGTTTAACACCTACCAAGTCTTCACTCTAAGGTAGATCTGAGGGTCAACAATTACGAGTAGAAGAAATGTGCATAATAAATGGTGGAAGGGAAAATTTACAAAAGTGTGGTAAGTTCTTTTTCATATTTCACACCCAGCCATCAGCATCACATTCTTTGAAGATTTCTATAGCTTTGCCGAGATTCTCCTGAGCCTTTGATCCATCGCCTTTTCGCTTGAACAACTCTGCAAAAGGGCATAATCCCTATCAAGGTTGAATATCATTCTATTCCTTTGATCGGTTTCGATCGCCTTCTGAATACTTGGGCTGCCATCTTTCGTATCTTTTCAGTTTCTTCTTCAGAAATAGGCCAGCACGGACTTTGCGGTGGACCATCGTAAGACCAATCGATATTAAATTCAGACCCGCATTCGCTGCACCTGTAGTGATCATCCTCCTGACCTTCATAGGTTCTATGTGCCGGGCCTGCGCATCTCAAACAAGGGAAGATAGCTGCATTCACTCCACCTGCCATAATTTAGTCCTGATTGTTCTAATCTGGATCAAAATTCTATCATGATGGCTCTCTTCTACCTGTGAGTTATCTGATTTTCTCCATGAGTTCCGTGTTTTTCACGCCCAAGACAAAATAAGGATTCCGACTATCTTTCCTTTTCATAACAACCCAAAATGGTTTATTCAGAATAAATCTCTTGACTTTAGGTCTTTGGGTTGACGGCATGGCAGTTGGAGCTGCTATGACTGCTTCGTTTTCAACTTTTGCTCCTTTATGATCCATATCAAATTTGATGTTTTCAAACATGGAAGCAATAAAATATTTCTCAAAGCCTTTATTGGCTAAATTTTTCCGAATTAATTCTATGTAATCGCGATGAAGTTGAAGGTGCAGCTTAGGCATTTCAAATTGATCATCATGGCCCATCAGTGGAAGATTGGTGCTGTGATATCTAACGATTTCATTAATAATGCCTTGTGGCTTGTTTATGTCAAAACCCTTGGCCAGGAATAATTCGTTGCCACCGTCCTTTAATTTGAGGCTAATGATAAATCGATCATCCTCCCAGTATTTTAGAATTCTGATATTCTCTTGTTGGTCATGGCCCTTTGCGTAAAAACCTTTAACCCTTTCTTTCTCGAACAAAACTTCTTTTTCTTCGAATTGAGTCCAATATTCCACCTCCTTTAGAAAATAAGCATATGAAATGATGTCTATCGGCGCCATTTTTAATTCTAAATCTTGAAAACTTTTCCCCGGAAATTTTTGTCTGGATTCCTTATTAATAAGATCAACGGTTTCCTGTCCAAAACCGCTTTTTATATAATAGCTTTTCTCGTCCAGATCATTTTTTGTAAAAGGAGAGCGATTCAGTTTATCGACCATCTCCAAAGCCACTTTGTCATTGGTGTTCAATCTCAGTTTTTCATGTAGAATGTTTTCATTCAGCTCAAGCCAGGCCAAATTCATGGCTCCACCCCAGACATAATTGCCTTTGCATTCGCTGCCAAGATAGTGATCCATCTGAAACCCTCCAGCCCAACCCGATAGGAACATGATCAACATCAGGGTCAGCAGTAAGAATATTTTCTTTCGATACATTTTCAGTGCAGACTGCTTCCTTATTCAAGTTCTATCTTCTACCATTACCACCACGTCATCCATCCGAAGGGAATCCCCTTTCTCTTAAGAATTCTCGGAATTCACCTACTGCGCCGAATTTCCCTCCGAACAACCTCTCAATTAACGCAAGAATTAGGCTGTCCTTGTCTTCTGCTTCGACGGTCACCCAGAACTCGTAATCTTCGTCACCGAACCACTTCTGGGGCGCATCTCCTACATCTTGCCCATCCATAACAAGGTTACCATTATCTTCGATTCTGGCGTGAATAAAGCGTGATGTTGACCCTCTTTCCTCAAGAAGCTGAACTTTCTTAAATCTGAGAACAGTTTTATCTTCATCCATGAGTCTTTCGCCTTTCTCATCAATGCTTACGACCCTGATCCTCCAGCTTAGCCTGATCCTTTCCTTCTTATCATCCCCATTTAATGATGTCACCGAGTCTCAGGCTTGTCATACCGCTGTCTGCCACCACAAAATTGAGGTCTAAAAGAGACTCGGATATTCGATGAAACCACTGTTTGTGCACTGTAGGGTCGATCTGCTCAATCTCTTCCGCAACATCAAGTAATCTCTTTCTCAGGAGGCAGGCCTTTTCAGCAGATTGAGTTCGCAAAGCTGGTTCTTTATGAATGGAACAGGCCATCCCAAACGACTGTTTGTTGATCATCTCAAGTTTTTCAATGAGCTTATCTACCCGTTCTTTCACTCTCTTCAAAACCCTCCTGGAAATGGAATGCGGTACGATACAGCCCATTTCTTGCCTCCGATCAACACGGCCTGGCCACTTCTCATGCTCCGACCCAGGTTAAGGAAGTCTGAAAAGTGCCTCGATTCGAGGAAGAGGCTTTAAACCATTTCTCGTTTTTTGGTAAGCAGATCATCAAGCCCCGGCCATTCCTTCGGCCACGGTTCGGGCGTCAGCTGTGAGTTGTCGAATGGCCAGATCAGGACCTCAATCAGCGGCGGAAGCCAAGGCTTTGCTCCCTTTGCACTAAATCCTACGAGAGCATCATAGATCTCGAGGAATGGTTTCGG
This sequence comes from Syntrophaceae bacterium UBA2188, assembly GCA_002327985.1. Taxonomy (GTDB): domain Bacteria; phylum Desulfobacterota; class BSN033; order BSN033; family UBA1163; genus UBA1163. Next base: position 38,074 of record DCVM01000059.1, read on the forward strand.
AACACCCTCCCATCCCGGCGACCGGTCGCGAAGCCGGCCATAGACACTGACCGCTCTGAGCTTACCGTTGACCCAATAGCAGAGCCTGTTTGTGGGCTGGTCTGCTGCCATTGAGGATTCAATCGTCTTCCCATCCAGCCCATCCAGTCTTCTCTCCAGGTCAATGGTTGTGAGGAGTTCCCGCAATTCAGGCGGTGAAAGCAACTTGGCGAGGAAGGCCTCCCCAGGTCTCTTTTCTCCCGATGAGTAGATCGCAAGACCATTGTCGTATAATGCAAAAACCGGGGAATCCGAGCCGATCACCATACGCTCGGGGTCTCGTACATAAAGCATGACCAGTGGCTGAGGGGTTTTCCCCGATGCTTGAGGAACTGAAGATAAAGGAATAAGTCCTATGGTCAGGATGCCAAGTATTCGCAACAAATTCATAGTTGCCTTCTCCCTTCATGATACGTTCCAGAGCGTTCCCATAGGATCCTTCTTAGTGCAACGGAAAGCAACTTTAAATGAATCCTGAGACTATCCTCATTGGCATACTTAAAGTCATGTATCTCGGACACCCGTTGCGTTGGCGACTCGATCTCTTGGTCAATCTCATCAAGTATGGCTGCAATCATATCCGGGCGCTGAGATAGAAGCGCTTTCGCATTCGCTTCGGCTGTTTGGTCAGGATGCTTCTGAAAGATCTGGCTGTAGAGTGCTATGCTTAAGGGTGAAAGCCAACGGTCATGAAGGCCCTGTCCAGGCTCCTGCGCAAAATGCCATGGGCAAGAGGGGCAGTCGTAGAAGGTTATTGTCACAGTCGATTCAGGACTCAGGACAAGGGATCCTCCGCATCTCGGGCATTTCATTCTTGAGCTCTCCTTCGATAAAGACCCCTTACTAAAATTCTAAAAGATTGAGGTTAGGTTGGGAGGTTGATTCGATGCCTCCCTGTTTGATAAAAGATTACTAATTTTAAATGTAAACTTCAAGAAGAATTATCGATAACCACTTATTCAAAAGGTTGCATGAAATGAGGATTTTAGAAAATCACGAGGAAGCAACATGCAAGGAGACCCAACTTTTACTGCTTGGCAGGGTCAATAAAGAGACCATATTAAACCTAAAAATTCTCAGTCTTTTAACCGGTAACTCTCAACTTCATTAATCCAATCTTATTCAATATAGCCATTGAAAGTCCAAACGATAAAGGTATCTGTGGATCTTTTTGGATTTAAATGATTTCAAGGCAAAATGGATGGCGAATACTTGGTTAAGATGAATGTGGGAAATCCTTGACGGTTATTTTTTCCGGTAAAGAAGGCGGGCTCTAAGACTTAACGCCCATATTTCCCTGTGATGGTCGCCGACCCCAGAATCTTCCCCTCTAAGGCTTTCTTAAAGGCGGAGAGTGATGTGTTCGCCCCAAGACCAAGCTTCTCCACACTCAAGGCATAGAGAGTGAATACATAAGGATGATCGCCTGTACTCCTTTGGAGACTTAGGCTATGGAGGGCCACAACCACCAAAGGGTACAGGCGATCATCCTTATGTATTCACTCTCTATGCCTTGAGTGTGGAGAAGCTTGGTCTTGGGG
>DCVM01000081.1 GCA_002327985.1 Syntrophaceae bacterium UBA2188
TGAACGATGTCGTGACCATTATTTCTATGAACGATGTCCTGAACGTTGTCATCTATCTTTTATAGATAGTTAGATAAATTGTCAATATGAAAAAATTCACATGAGAAGATTCTAATGAAAGGAGCCCTATTGTTCAGATTTGATCAATTTTCCCCCCTGATTTCCAATAAAATTGACGAAAGTTTTAATGGAAGGGTTAGATTTTTCTTCTTTTAAATAGAGAAAGGCCACCTGAAGATAGAGCTTTTCTACCAGGGGAATGGTTTTAATGATCTTCCTTCTCTCCTCATCCTCCACGGTTCTTTTAACAATGATGGAAACCCCCTTCCCTTCTGAAACCCACTGTTTTATGAATTCAGAACTTCCAGCCTCGATCAACAGAGAGGGGTGAATTCCCAACTCTTTAAATGCCTGTAAGATGACCCTTCTGGTCGTTGAACCTTTTGCCCGAATAATCAGAGGATATTTGTCGAGTTCTCTCAGGGAAACTGTTTTCCTTTTTCCCAGAGGATGATTGGGCGAAACAATGAGGACAAGTTCTTCTTTGAGAAATGGGATGGATTCAAACCTGGAAGTCCTTTTTGTCACCGCGATGAGCACGAGGTCATTCTTATAGACAAGGAGGCTCTTCTCAATCTCCTCAGAATTCCCCACATCCAGAGCAATCTTCATCAAAGGGAAAGAAGCCTGGAATCCAGAGAGGAGTTTTGGCATCAAACCTTTAGAATAAGACTCAGTGGTTCCTATCTTTAAAATACCCTGATGGTCTTTCTTCAGGTTTTCTAAAAGATCCTCAATTTCCATCAAATGGGAAGATATTTTGTGAGTGTGTCTAAAGAGAATTTTCCCTGCCTCGGTTAGAGAAAACCCTCCCCTCCCCCTCTGAATCAGTCCCATCCCAAGCTTACGTTCTAACTCCTTAATGTGCTTCGTCACTGCAGGTTGAGAGATGAATAATTCCTCCGCAGCCTTGGAGAAACTCCTATGCTTTGCCACCTCGTGGAAGACAAGCAAAGAGTTTAAGGAAGCGTAGAGAAGGCTTTTCTTGTTCATCCTTTTATAACCTTTGGTTATTTAAACATAAAAACAAATGAATTGACAAGAGGATGATTAAAAATGATAATCTCATTAAATTGTGTTCCAGAAGAAGGAGGGGTTATGGATCTTCGAGATTTCATAAAAAAATGTGAGGGGGAAGGGGAATTAAAGAGAATAAAAGCGGAGGTGGACTGGGACCTTGAAATTTCTCACATTGCAAAGCTGGTTGAAGAGAAAAGTGGTCCGGCACTACTGTTTGAAAACGTAAAGGGGTACAAGAGCCCGGTCTTGACCGGAGCCTTTGGGACAACCAAAAGGCTGGCCATTATCCTTGGAAAGAGCCCGGATCTCTCCATGGTCCAGCTCACGAAGGAATGGGTGAATGTCGCCGTTAAGGAGGTCCTCCGGGCAAAGGAACAGAAAGATGGCCCCATCTTTGAGAATATCCTCGAGGGCGACAAGGTCGATACCTTGGCCTTTCCTTCACCCAAGTTTTACGAATTGGATGGCGGCCGTTATTTCGGCACCGCGGTATTCATGGTTCTGCAGGACCCCGAGACAGGTGACATCAACCTGGGTACGTACCGCATGGGCATCCTCGATGAGAAAACCGTTGGCGTCCAGATCCTCAAGGGAAAGAAGGGCGACAGAATCATGAAGAAGTACGGCAAAGCAGGCAAGAAGATGCCCGCATGCGCCATTATAGGCGGCGATCCATTACACATCTTTGCAAGCGCCGCCACCATCAAAGCCAAGAGTGGGTACGATGTCGTAAGCTCATTGCGAGGCGAACCTGTTGAAATCGTGAGGGGCCAGCTCACCGGGCTCCCTATTCCTGCGGCCGCTGAGATCGTCCTGGAAGGGGAAGTCGATCCCCAGCATCTGAGAAACGAGGGGCCCTTCGGAGAGTATACGGGCTACTACACCGAAGAACTGATTAAACCGATCCCCAAACCGGCTCTCGACGTGAAGCGCATTTACTTCAGAAACAACCCGATTCTTTGGGAGACGAGTGTGGGTAGACCTGTGGGAGATCAGCATATCCTCTATGCCTTTACACGCAATGCGAGCTTATGGACAGACCTGGTCAAGATGGAAATCCCTGGCATCAAGTCGGTCTACACGCTGCCGGAAGCATCCGGACGTTTCATTGTGGTTGTCTCCATAGAACAGATGTATCCGGGTCATGCAGACCAGGTGGGAGCAGCGGTTATCGCAAGCAATACGGGAACATACGGGATTAAGGGGGTGATCCTCGTTGATGATGATATCGATGCAGACGATCTTCCAAGGGTGTGGTGGGCCCTCGGGACCCGCTACAACCCGGTACGGGGGACACAGATTATCAACAGAGGTAGGTCAACACCTCTCGATCCATCCCTCGGCCCGGATGACAACAAGTTCATTACCTCACGGATCATCCTGGATGCCACCATACCTTTCGAATGGAAAGTCAAACCCACGGAGATCAAACTGACAGAAAGCGTCTTGGCCAACGTCAAATCCCGTTGGAAAGAATATGGATTGGAAGAATGATTCTGGAATAATGGAATGTTGGAAAAATGGAATAATGGGTTAATCTTAGAACTTGTTCGAAAATGAGCTTCACCCCAATATTCCAACATTCCAGTGTTCCAATATTCCAGGTTTGATATATTTCAATATTCCATATTTCAATGGAGGGAGCCATGGCTTTTGAAAAAGATTTAGAAAAAGCAAAAGAAAAGGCAAAAAAGGTAAAGCTTTTTGCCCATGATGTGCATGGGGTTCTGACCCCTAACACTTTTTTATGCGATATTGAAGGAAGACGAAAATATACCTTTTGGCATATGGATGGTTTTGGTGACCTTTCACTCACAGCGAATGGTATTCAGATTGCCTTCTTGGATACCACCTCGATTGACGAGGAAGGTCTCTTTCGTGCTCGCGAACTAAAGTTGGATAAATTCTACTACAAGATCAAAGACAAAGTAGCGAAGCTCGATGAGTTGGAGAAGGAGTTGGGGATTAGCGATGAGAAGGTGGGTTATATCGGGAGCGAAGTCACGGATATCGGAATGATAAAACGAGTTGGTTTCACAGTAGCCACAGCCGATGCAATCGATGAGATAAAGGAGATAGCTGATTATATTACTACGGCTCCTGGCGGGAGAGGTCCCATTCGAGAGGTTTGCGAATTTATCCTGAGATCCATGGGAAAATGGGAAGAATGGGTAGAGAAGGTAACAAAGATGGGCTATAAATAGAACCCAAAATCCACCGGAATAGTGGAAAATTGGAAGGATGGAATAATGACAGAACAATCGAAATCAAAAAATAAAAGGGAGGCTAAAGCCTCCTATACCCAACATTCCATTATTCCAGCATTCCATTAATCCAGTTTTCAAGTGAGGTGAAACGATGAACACAAAAGACACTGCTATCGAGAAAGCTAAAAAAGTTAAATTCGTCATTCTCGATATCCATGGGGTGTTGACCGATAGTGTCCTGTATTATCTGGATGACGGAAAAAAATCTGAATGTTTTTCTCTCCATGATCGCCTGGGCTGCATGGCCCTGATGGAGGGTGGAATCAACGTATCTTTTTTGACAAGTAAAATAACCAGAACGGATGAACAGGTGGCTAAAGTTTACAATGTGCCGCTTGATAGGCTTTGGGGGACCTCTGCCAAGATCGGAAAGCTGTATGAGTTTGAAAAAGAATCCGGATTTAAAGATGAGGACATCTGCTATGCGGGTGATGAGATGATCGATTTAGGTACCATGAAAAGGGTTGGATTCTCGGTCGCCCCTTCGGATGCTTCCATAGAAGCCAAGGGGGTAGCCCATTATGTCACCAAGGCAGGGGGTGGCAAAGGTGTCGTTCGGGAAATCGCTGAGCTAATCTTGAAAGCTCAAGGTAAGTGGGAAACCGTCATTGATACATTATTGAAAAGGGGATTTTAGATTCATTGATAGATTGCTGAAAAAGTCAGAAATCTCTGTAATCTTCTTTTGAAATCCCTGTCTGCGATAGGCAGGTGTATAATCAAGAGAGCATGCAGTAGTTTTTCAAAGCTCTCATGAAGGAGGAAAGATTTGGAAAATTACCAATTTTATAAAGATAATAGAGAATTTATCAAGGCATTAGAATCACATGGTGAACTGGTAACCGTCCAACAGGAAGTGGACTGGGACCTGGAGATGGGTGCGATTGTGAGAAGGGTCTGCGAGAAGAGATTGGCAGCGCCCTATTTTAAAAAAATTAGGGACTACCCGGGTTTTGAGGCCCTGGGTGCTCCTCTTGCAACTTATTCAAGACTTGCCATTGCCATGGGAATGAACCCTAAGACATCCATCCCGGAGATTTCTGATGAATATGTGCGAAGGACGACAGGAACACCTATCCAGTCAATACTTGTTGATCGGAAAAAAGCCCCCTGCAAGGAAAACATTCTTATGGGAAAGGAGGCCGATTTGTTTAAACTCCCTGGTCCCATGGTCCATGATGGGGATGGAGGAAGGTATCTGGCAACATGGCATTTTGTAGTAGCCAAAGATCCAGAAACGGACACGGTCAACTGGGGAATGTACCGCCAGATGGTCTTTGATGAAAAGACGATGGTGGGCCCTGTGCTTCCCTTCTCCGATATGGGAAAGATGTTTTATGGAAAATATGTCCCGAAAAATAAACCCATGCCTTTTGCCACGGTTATCGGCTGTGATCCTCTGTCAGGGGTGGCAGCCTGCGCCCCCTCACCCATTCCGGAAGACCAGTTTACAGGCATGCTGATGGGAAAGCCTGTGGAATTGGTGAAGTGTGAGACCTGTGATTTAGAAGTCCCGGCTCATGCAGAAATCATCATCGAAGGAGAAGTGATTCCCAATCTCTGGATTGAAGAAGCGCCCTTTGGTGAATACACAGGTTATCGAACCTCTCCACGTGAGCCCAGGACAGTTTACCGAATCAAAGCGATCACCCATAGAAACAATCCCATCATCACCGTCTCGAATATGGGAGTCCCCACCGATGAAGGTCAACTGCTTCGATCCTTTTCATTAGGTTTGGAGATGAGAAAGCTTTTGGAAAGTCAAGGCATTCCTATTACAGGCGTCTATATGCTCCCTGAATCAACCCATCACATGGTCGTGGTCGGGGTGAGGCCTGCATATAGCAATATTGCTACCCAGATCGCCAATCTTGTCTTTGGAAGTAAATTAAGTCCATGGTTTCATATGGTCATTGTGGTCGACGAGGAGACTGACATCTATAATAAAGACGATGTCATCCATGCCCTGGCAACCAAATGCCATCCCATTCGAGGAATTCGAAAATATGAACATTCTGTAGGAACTCCACTTTATCCATTTGCCAATCCCGATGATCGAAAATGGAGCCGTGGGGCCCAGGTCCTATTTGACTGCACCTTTCCTCTGGATTGGCCTAAATCGGATCTGCCGATTAAGGTCTCCTTTAATAAAGTCTATCCCAAAGAGATTCAGGAAAAAGTTCTTAAAAACTGGAAAAACTATGGATTTAAGGATTAAAGAGAGGAAGAAAAATGGCTAACAGAGAGTATGATACGTTTATCTTGTCAGATCCTGCATTGCTTCAGGAAGATCGAGAAATGGAACTCATTGTTCGTGAGCTGACACCGCCGGACCTCAGATACAAATATCGCAGTGCCTACGTCAATGCAATGATTTCCAAATCTGAAACAAAATATCCTGATCGACTCTGGATCAGGCTGGGGAGGGGCCAGCTTCAGGAAAAACCCTGGTCCATCAAAATTTTAAAAGAGCTGAATAAATTACCAAAGGAGTCAGAATAGCTTTGAGCGTTTCTTTCGGCATAAGGGATTTCATTGAATCTTTGAGACAAAATGGAGAACTCCTAACCCTCTCCACTCCTCTTGCTCCAAGGTTTGAAATCTCAACCATCCTCTCTGAATTAGGGAAAAAAGAAGCGCCTGCCATCCTTTTTGAGAAAGCCAAAGGTTATAAATTTCCAGTCATTGGGAACCTTCTAGGAACGAAGAAACGTCTCTCCATGGCGTTAAAAGTTGATCAGGAAAATTTTTTTGAAAATGCGCTCTCGAAGTTACAAGGCAGAATTCCTCCTGTCCTGGTGGAAGATCCATCTCCTAAAAATGTGGTCACACAAAAGGGAAAGATCGATCTCTTAAAATTCCTCCCCATCTTAACCCATTATGCGAAGGATTCTGGCCCTTACATTACCTCCGGAATTACATCAGCCATAGATCTAAAGGATGGGTCAATCGGGAGGGGACTTCATCGGATGGAGGTGAGAGGGAAAAATGAGTTAGGCATCTCCCTGATCAACCCACCTCTTTCTGAAATCTATGCGCAATACAAGAAGGAAAATAGAAGGATGGAGGTCGCCACAGTGATCGGCGTAGATCCTTCTATCTTGATTGCTTCGATCTCCAAAATCCCCCGTGGCGTGGATAAGCTTTCTGTCGCAGGGGGGTTAAAAGGCAAACCGATTCAAATGGTGAAAGCTGCGACAGTGGATATTGATATTCCTGCCCAGACCGAGATTGTCATCGAAGGTTATATCGACCCGAAAGGGAAAGAGAAAGATGGGACTCTTGGAGAATCGAGTGGATATTATATGACCTTCTCAAAAAGTCCCATGATCCATGTGACGGCCATTACCTATAAAAAAGCAGCCCATTTTCATGCCATTGTCCCATGGGGATTGGAAGTTGACAACCTCCTCTGCCTCATCCATGGAATTGACTTCGTCCCCAAGATGAAAAAGGAAATTTCCTCTCTCAAAAAGATCCACTTCATCCCAGGGACATTCGGATCTCATGTCGTAATGAGCATCGATACAGAAAATAAAGGAGAGATCCGGAGGGCACTCACCTTTGCGCTTTCCTTTACGAATATCAAGAAGGCAATTGTTGTGGATGAGGAGGTCGATCCAGAGGATTATCGGGAAGTGGAATGGGCTTTAGCCACACGGTTTCAAGGGGACAGGAATTTAATCATCCTTCCAGACCTCCGGGGGCAGCCCATCGATCCCTCTTCCAAGGAAGGGTTTTTAACAACAAAGATAGGCATGGATGCCACTCGACCTAAAAAAGAAGGGTTTGGAAAGGTGGAAGTCCCCTTAGAAGTAAAAAAACGACTTGCCCCCTTTCTTGGCAAACTGAAGCGAGAGGAGAAGAAGTGAAGAAATTAATTGTAGGGATTTCAGGTGCAACCGGGGCTATTTACGGCATCAGGCTCCTCGAATTCCTTTCCAAATCGAATGTGGAAACCCACCTGATCATCACAGAGGCTGCTGAAAATACGATCCTGATGGAGACCCATTGGGAGATCAAGGAAGTAAAGTCTCTCGCCAAAGTCACTCATGATATAAAAAATTTGGGAGCTGACATCTCAAGCGGTTCTTTTCTCTCCGAAGGAATGGTCATTATTCCTTGCTCCATTAAAAGCCTTTCTGGAATTGCTAATTCTTTCAATGAAAATCTTCTAATCCGAGCTGCAGATGTCACACTCAAGGAGCGGAGAAAACTCGTTCTGGTCGTCCGGGAAACGCCTCTCCATTTAGGCCACCTCGAATTGATGCATCAGGCAAGTCGAATAGGAGCTACCTTGCTTCCTCCTGTCCCTGCCTTCTACTTTCAACCAAAAACGATTGACGATCTCATTAACCATACCGTTGGAAAGGTCCTTGACCTTTTCGGAATCAATCACCATCTCTTCAACCGCTGGGGGAGCAACCACGTGAAAAGAACCTTAAGAAAGAAAGGATTCAAGGGTGAAAATCCGGGGAAGAATCTTTGAAGGACTTAGAGAGGCGGGACACTTTACCCAAATCCCCTGGGTGAGAAGACAGTTCATCGAAAAACTCTCCATGGATCCCTACCCCGGAACGCTGAATTTAGAGATTGCCGATCCGGAATCTCTCCAAACTTTCAAACAGCTTAAATCAATGAGAGGAAAAGAGATTACTCCTGAAGACCCCTCATTTTGTAATGCCAGATGTTATCCCGTTCTCATCAACGGGCGGCTCAAGGCAGCGATTGTCTTACCGTTGGTTGATGGTTATCCAGAAAATAAGATGGAACTGATCGCCCCTCAGAATATTAAGAAAGCGCTTTTCGTAAAAGCAGGAGATAATTTAGAAGTGGAAATTTTATAAAAATCAAGAAGTAGTGAAGCAGGAAATTAATCCGCCACTTTGATCCCATGCTTTTGCATGCGGTAAAGAAGGGCCGATCTTGAGATACCGAGCATTTTAGCAGCTTGTAATTTATTGCCCTTTTTTATACGCAATGCTTCAAGAATATACTGTTTCTCGACCTCGTCCAGAACAATCCCATGGAGTGGAATAAAAGGTTTAAATTGGATTTCCTCTTCGGTGACCCCGCCCCTCTCGGTGAGAAATGAAAGGTGTTTGGGTAAAATCGTTTCACCTTTTTCTAACAGAATAATTCTTTCTACGGCATTTCGGAGTTCACGAATATTTCCAAGCCAGGGGTAGGAGAGGAGACGTTCTTCTGCCTCTCCAGAGATCTGCATAAATCCCTTTTTGAACTGTTCATTAAATCGCTCAACAAAGAACCGAAAAAGGGGGAGAATGTCTTCCCTTCGGTCCCGCAGAGGAGGAATCTCTATCTTCACCACATTAAGCCTGAAATAGAGATCATCACGAAAATTTCCTTTCTTCACTTCAACCTCTAAATCTTTGTTCGTGGCGGCAATGATCCGGACATCCGCCTTTTTCTTATCCACCCCCCCTACCTTAAAATATTCCTTCTCTTCAAGAACTCTTAAAACCTTTACCTGGGCCAATGGCGGAAGCTCTCCCACTTCATCAAGAAAAACTGTTCCCTTCTCGGCTGCCTCCACCTTTCCCATCTTCCCTTTCTCCAGCGCACCAGTAAAAGCACCCTTGTCATAGCCAAACAGTTCACTCTCAAAAAGATCTTTAGGGATGGCACCACAATTGATTGGAATGAAAGGAAAAGAAGAACGTGAACTTAAAAAATGGATGTATTCGGAAAGGAGCTCTTTCCCGGTTCCAGTCTCTCCTTCGATCAGGACCGTGGTCTCCGAACCGTGGGCGACCTTCTCGGCTAATCCCAAAACCTCCTTCATCTTCTGGCTAACCCCAATGATCCCCCCGGAACGGAACCTCTCCTGGTATTGAGCCCGGAGCCACTCCACTTCTTTTCTCAAACGAATGCGGTCAAGTCCCTTCTTGATCAACGCTTCGAGTTGGTCCAACTCAAAGGGTTTCACTAAAAAATCAAAGGCCCCCATCTTCATCGAGTTGACGGCCATCTCAATGGATCCCTGGGCGGTCATGATGATCACGGGCATCTCCGGATCTTCTCCCTTGATTTGTTGAAGCACTTCATCTCCGGTTATTCCGGGTAGCCAGTGATCTAAAAGGACAAGGTCTGGATTCTCTTTCTGAAATCGCTCCAAACCCTCTTCACCCGTTCGGGCTGTCAGAACCTCGTAACCCGAAGTTTTCAAAGCCATCTCAAGAGAATCCCGCAACACGGGCTCATCATCCACCACTAAAATTCTAAACAACATGACTTCTCGCTCCTGGAAAATGGATCGTGAAAGTCGAACCCTTTCCTACCTCGCTGACTACCTCAAGAGTAGCTCCATGGTTCTCCAAAATTTTATGGCTGATCGAGAGGCCGAGACCCGTGCCCTCGGATTTTGTCGTGAAGAAAGGATCAAAAATCTTTTTCAGGTGAGAATTGGGAATCCCCGTTCCCGTATCTTTCACTTCCACACCGACCCCACCTTCGTCTTCTGAGAAAGTCCGAAGGGTCAATGCCCCCCCCTCTCCATGGCTTGGATGGCGTTGAGCATAAGATTGATCAATACCTGCTGGACCTGATGGACATCGATTCTCACTTTGGGCAACTTCTCCGCCCGTTCAAAAACAGAGGAGATATTGCCCTTTTTTAATTTGGTCTGTAAAATGGCCAAACTCTTCTCGACGACTCCATTGATCTCTTCTTCTTTAAAATGAGAGGCTTTCGGTTTGGCAAAATGAAGCATGTCATCAACAATCTTCTGGATCTTTTCAATCCCCTCCTGGGTGCTATCCAGAAGCTTTTTCTCCATTTCGGAAAGATCTTTTTTCCTGGAGAGAATCTGGGTATTGATCTTGATCCCGGCGAGAGGATTTCTGAGTTCATGTGCAACCCCCGCGGTCAGTTCTCCCAGGGAGGACAATCTTTCAGCTAAGACCAATTTTTCCTCTGCTTTCTTTAAATCGGTAATATTTTTACAAATCCGACAGGCACCGATAATCTCCCCAGCTGCATTTCTAAGTGGTGAGATCGTCATACTGGTAACAATCTCTTTCCCCTCCTTGGTCTGCCGGATCACTTCCACATTGGAAACCACTTCTCCTCTCTTCACCCTGCCCATGATCTGATCCATCAATGTAATTTCCTCTTTTCTTCGCTTCGCCTCTCGGGGGAAAAGAAGATTGGAAATCTTTTTCCCAAAAACCTCTTCTTTCTGATATCCATAAATCTGTTCAGCGCCTTCATTCCAATAGAGGATCTTCCCCTCCAGATCGATCACAGAGATGGCATCCCCTGCCTTTTCAACGATGGATTCGAGAAAATTTTTTGCCTCAATCAGTTCTTTTTGAAGCCTTACCTTCTCCAACATCAGGCTGTAACCTTCAATGGCACGGTTGACCACGAAGGGAAATGCCTTGGCGCACTCTGCCGATCGATTGATATAATCGAACACCCCTTCCTTCATGGCCTCAATCGCCAATCGGGGATCTCCTTTGGCGGTCACAAAGATCGTTGGAATACCGATACCCAATTCATTAAATCGCTGAAGCCATCTTAACCCTTCCCCATCCGGAAGGGCGTGATCCAAGAGAAGGACATCAAATTTTTCATTCTGGAGTTTTTTGAAGCACTCCTCTCCGGAAGAAACCTTTTCGACGTGATAAAGGCCACCCGAAGCCATGAGAGAATCCTGAATCATCTTTACGAAGGTGGCATCTCCTTCTGCGATTAAAATGCGCATCATTTGATCCAAAAGAACCTCCTAAAATGACGAATGCCAAAGTTCAAATGCAAAAAAGGGTAAGCTTGAGCTTTGACATTTAAAATGAAAAACCTGATTGCCCATCGCTAAAGGAGACAGGTGTTTATCACTCCTATTTTAAAGAATACCCCATTTCCCCTTTGTTGACAATCATCTACTATTTTTTTTAATATGAGGTATGCCTGGTCTGCTTCTTCTGCTCCTCATCTTCTTTTCCACTCCCTCTTTCAGTCAACCCCTCAAGGAATCTCCTTCTCAAATCTGGAAGGTTGGGGACCGTCGGTGGACGGTTGAGGAAGAGCATCGTTTTGGAAAATGGGTGGAGAAACAGATCACCGAGGATTTCTTTATTCGCTATAAAATCCCCATTGACTGCGCCGATGTCCCTTATGCCGTGCGTTGGATCTACGCACGGATCGCCCACCTCCCTGCTGCCGCGTCCACAAAAGAGGGCAAGTTCATGGGTCATTGGTCCACCGACTGGGGGAAGTTTCCAACCCATCCGGAGTGGCACAAAGATCTTCGTTTTCGCAAAGCCCTTCTTCACGTACTGAACGAGACCACCACCCGAACCCTTCCCCTTGACACCTATCCCGTTCGAATCGAAACGGATTCTATCACTCCGGGGACATTGTTTTTTATTACAGAGTCTCATGCTGGGATCATCGGACGTGTCATCTTGGATGGAAGCAGTGTTCATCCTCTTCAGACTTGGGAGGGAACCTCTCCTGTAAAACTCCAGAAGATGAGCGAAAAGGATTTCTTGATCACGAGGCCAGAATCAACCATCTATTCGGGTTTGGTCAAGTTTCGCTGGCCGATATTTGAAAACGGAAAATGGAAATACCTCCCTGTTCAAAGACACCCTTTCTATTCTCTGGAACAGTACTCGGGGAATTTCTCAGAGGGATATGCAGACTATGTTGAGGCTGTGGCGAGAAGGATTGATCCAGCCGATTACGACCCGTGGGATAAAATGGAAAAGGTTTTAGAAAATACCGTTCAGTATGTCATGGAGAGAGTTCCGATTGTGCAAACGGGATACCAACGGTGTCTTAAGGGAGGGTGTCCGGAAGGCTCAGATTTATGGGAAATTCATAGCACCCCGAACCGTGATGGAAAGATGATCTTATTGATGGACCACCTTCATCATCTCATCGAATCGACCGACCCTCCCCAAAACGCTGCAAAAGAAATCATGAAGGAGATTTTGATTCCCATCCAGAAAACTCAATCCGTATCTTTCTACCATCTCTATCAGAACTACCTCTGGCTCTCCCCCCATCCTGAAGACCCCATTGAGGCCCGATGGGGGTTGAGGAAATGTGAGATGATCCTCTCCAAAATCCGAAGTGCCCAAAACGCCATCGCCTTTATTGAGAAAATGTATCGAAGGAGAGACCCCAAATATGCTGACTTCTCCATCCGGCAACAACAGGAGATCATCCGAAGACTCCTGGAGGAATGGAACAAGTCGGAGTGCAAAGCGGCTCCCTCCCCGACCTCCCCAAAAAGATAGAGAGATGAAGAAATGGAAGATTGAAATGATGGAATAATGAAGAGAGAACTTGTTGTGTGAACTACAGGAAATACTTGGCGATGTCTATATGGTATTGGTAAGGATCCAAGGTTTTAATGACGCTTCGTTTGTAACGCCCTGCCCCATCTGTTTCCGTCAGGTCAGCCATTTCTTTCTTGGCCGTTCCTGTTTCATTTCGAGCCACCAGGATGACTGTGGGACGGTCCAGCCATCTGGGATCATGACTGGGTTTATAGACAATCCCCAGTTCACGGGTATTGAGAAGGACCAATGATCCAATGGGGTAAATCCCTACTAGACCAATGAAGAGCTTGAGGAGAAGGGGATCAAAATGGACGGTTCTCTCCCTCAACATCAGGGCAAGAGCCTGCTCCGGTGTAAAGGGGATTTTCTTATAAATCCTTGGGGTCGTCATGGCATCGTAAGAATCCGCAATCTGAATGATTCTTCCAAAAAGGCTCACCTCCTTTTTCCGGAACAGTTTCGGATATCCTGAAAGGTCGCTCTTGAGATGGTGGTCAAAGATGCCGACGACCATCTTGGGATTGATCTCCCCCAATTGCTTCAGGTTGAGGACGATCTCAACCCCCATCAGGGGATGCTTTTTCATGACCGCCCATTCTTCCTCACTCAGAGAAGCAGGTTTATTTAACACCTCTCTTGGAATCTTTGATTTTCCGATGTCATGCAGCAGGGCCGTAATGCCTAACTCCGTCAAGGTCTTCTTGGAGAAATCTAATCGTTTTCCCATCGCCAGGGAATAGATCGAAACATTGACAGAATGGTTGAAGGTGTATTCATCGTAATTTTTAATGGTGGTCATTCCCAGCAGAATGGGCTCGTCTTCGACGACGAGATGAACCGCTTTCTGTGCCAACCTCTTCAATTTCCTGATGTCGGCATGTTGCTTCCCTTTGATATGGGTGATCACCTCTTTGATTGTCCCGATGGTCTCAAAAAATACTTTCTTCCCTATCTCCCGATGATCTTCCTTCTGGAGGGTAAAAGCTTTTTCCTCACCCTCGACGACCTCTAAAGGATTCACCTCGATCGAGGTAATCTGCCGGTTGGTCAACTGTTCTCTGAGGAGGGCTAGGTTATCTTCACGACCCTCTTCTAAATGGATCAAAGCATAAATGAAATCCCTCAACATCTCCTCTTCCACCAGGGACTTGAAAATCACTTCACCGATTAACCTTTTTTTCCATTGTGTCAGAAGATATTTAAAACTGGTAAAGCCTTCGACCGAGTAGCGCAATCGCTGATCGTTGAGGAAAAGGTCGTCCTTCATGACCTTAAGGGAGAGGACCCCCTCTCTTTGGATCAACGTGTTGATGGTCTCGAGGGATTCCACAACAAATTGATGGAGGGCAACATTTTTCGAATCGTAAATCTGGGAAATCCTCATCAGCACATGAAATTTGGTGACCAGATTGTTCCCCAATCTCGATAGATCGGAATCCGCGGGCTCTGTTTTTTTAAGAGCGACTTTTTCCGGTTGAATGGCAGATTCTATAACTTCCATCTTCTCCCCTTGATCCATCATTATTCTTTGAGGTTTTTGCTTTCTTTCTTAAGCCTCGATCATTTTCAAAGCATTCGCAGCACACTGCCTCATCTCATTCCATTTGGCCTTTTGGAACCATTTCCTCTTTCTGGCAATCTTCTTTAAAATCGGTATCACCTCTTTTGATCCCGTCTCGCTCAAGGCCCTGAAAAAAGAAATCTTCTCCTCGTAATGCCGTTTGTAAAAATCTTCAGAAAGAATAAGCTCCATGAGCGGCTTGACCGCCTCGGCCTTGGCATGCCTCGCCAAAAGGAGTGCCGCCTTGGCGCGGATTTTAGGCTCAGAATCGTTTAAAAATTTCTGAATCAGGGCCTTGCTCTTTTCTCCATATTTATTGAGAACCTGAAGGGTCTCTTCTCTGACCTTCCGGTTCGCATGGGTGACTAAACTTTCTAAAACTTTCAATGCAGCAGGATCTCCGGTCCTTCCCAGAATGTAAAGAATGAGGCAGACCAAGAAGGGATTCGGGTCCGATAAGAACCTGACGAGCGGCTGGATGTCTTCCTGGGAGAGTTCCGCCACCGAGTCACAGATCACTTTTCTCCACTTCCCGGATTCTATTTCGCCCAACAACACACAGAGGGGCTCGACGGCCTGCTTTGTGAAAAATTGAAAATATTGGAGAATGGACTCGGAATGGACCTCCCCATTCCCTTTGATCACCTTTCCCAAAAGTTCAATATGTTTGGAACTTGAGGATTTCTCCAGGATACGACGAATGGCAAAGATTTGTTTGTCTTTGAGAACCATGGATTCCATCATATCGTTCAGGCTCTTTAAGAGCGTGACGGCCTTTCCCACTTCTTTCTGCTCGAGGAGGTACTCGATGACTCGATCGAAGTAGGAAATCATGTTTTCATAGGCATCCACATCCTCACCCAGATGAAGTAGAATTTCGATCAGATTGTCAATCAAGACATAGATATATTCTGGTTGTTGCTCTTGCTGGGCCTCCCGATGGATGGTCTCCTTTTCTTCGGGGGTGAGCTGACAGGCCTGAGCCAGGGACTGACCTGGAGCCGGGTTGATCGCCTGCTCCAATCCCTCTGCCACGGGGACTTGAGAACTCTGATCCTGTCTCTGCTCGACTTTTTCCTGAGTCGGCTCGTCCCAAGACCCTTTATATTCTGATCTTTTTATTAAATCCTCTTCGGTCGCAGGAACATAGATACCACTTCCCTCTAAAAATTCATCCACCGTGATAAAGGTAATGTGGGAAAACTCTTTTTCCCAGAGGAGGGTCACGAGATCATCTTCCATGCGATTCAGGAAGTCACTTTTTCTCACAATGTTAAGAAAATCCATCATCTCTTTGAATTCCAGACCTTTTAAAAATTGGAGTTCCCGAATGCCATCTTTATAAAAGACAAAGGCCAAACTTTCTTTGATGTCCTGATTTTCATAAACGACCTTCCCCCGATAATAGAGACGATGTTCCCCGATCTGAAGCGAGAAAGAATCAAATTCATCAAAATATTGATTAAAATCATTCCTTACCCTCTCTGAGAATTTGGAGAGGATAGGATGATCGGCCTCATAGAGCCGAAAGGCTTTGAGGGTCTGAAGAAAAGTTTGAATCAAGGCCTTGGTTGACTTAACCTTCTCCTCGATGGCTTTCTCTTCAAAAAGATCTACTTTATCTTCCAAACTTCTCACCCGATTTCCCTCTATTTCATGCTCTGCTCTGACAGGTTCATGCGGCCTGGGGGTGTCCATTTTCTCCCTTTAAAAATCGATCTAACTCCGATTTAAGAACCTTCCACCCTTTCCCTGCCTTGGCTCCTTTAATTCTCCCCAAATAGAGGTATTTAAGATAAGTGGGTCTTGAGATTCGGAGGTAGTGGCAGGCCTCCTGGGTTGTCAGAACATTATCCTCGTTTTCTTTTATCATGGATTTCCACCCTTTCTATTGGACTTTACATTAATTGATAGCATTTTCTATACCAAATCTGGTGATTTTATGTAACCTTTTGAAATTAAATAAAAATTTTTTCTATACCCTCCCCCTCACGACAAATGGGGTGACAATTTTTGTCCCCCTCTGTTGAACTTGTCCTATTGAGATGGAAATCCGAAAAGATTCCAGTTATGAATGATTTAATATGAATTGAAAGTTTATTGATCATTGTCCATTGATCAATAGGAGGGGCTATGAAAAAACAAGAGGATTTGAAAAAAAGGGTGAAAGAGATCATTAAAATTTTATCCAAAGAAATATCCGATTCCAAAATCGCCCTGAGGTTCTCCAATCCCCTTGAGCTTCTGATTGCGACCATTCTCTCTGCCCAATGCACGGATATCAAGGTGAACCAGGTCACGGTCGACCTCTTTAAAAAGTATCGCTTAGCAAAAGATTTTGCAGAGTCAAATTTGGCAACATTGGAGGAAAAAATAAGGCCAACCGGATTCTACCGAAACAAGGCCAAATCGCTCCAGAAGTGCTGCCAGGAGTTGATCAAACGGTTTAGGGGAGAAGTCCCAAAAACTTTGGAGGAACTGGTCACGCTCCCCGGCGTGGGGAGAAAGACAGCGAATGTGATTCTCGGAAATGCCTTCGGAATACCGGGTATCGTCGTGGACACACATGTCCAAAGGTTGAGCCGGAGAATCGGTCTGACCAAGAAAGAGGATCCTGTCAAGATCGAGTTCGATTTGATGGAAATCGTCCCAAAAGAAGAGTGGACTCACTTTTCCAATCTTCTCGTCTGGCACGGCCGGAGGACCTGCGTGGCCAGAAAACCCCTTTGCGTAAAATGTCCCATCCGAAAGAGATGCGATTACGGGTCTAAATTGGGAACATAAAGAATTGGTTTTCGTTGGCGAGGCTGGTATCGAACCTCTTGATAAACAAACATCGAAACGATTTTCGACAACGACAAACAAATTTGAATGATCTTAACTAAAACGATCCGCAAGAAAATCTTCCTGATGGAGGAGGTCATTAACTTCCCCACCTCCCTCCTCTTCCATCACGGTTACCGTTGGGAAAACCTTCCCATGGTTCCTTATTCTGATCTCACAGGGGCGGTGGCCTCTTTGGTGAGAAAGGGAAGAAAGGTAATCATTGTAACAGGATTTTATGTTCCAGCTGGAACCCCACCTGCCACAGAAACGGATGGCCCACCAGGGGCCCTTATCCTGGCTGAAGGATTGAAACTTCTTGGAATGGAGATAAGTCTCCTTTCGGATGAATATACCCTTTCTACCCTGAAGGCAGGTTTTAAAACCCTTAACCTTTCGGAAAAAGATATCCCTCTGATTATCTTTCCTTTGGAACATTCGGATTTGGATCATTCAAGGCGAACCATCAACGAAGAGATTGAAAGTCCTCTCTCCATTGGTTTTGTCCGAGAGCTGATGAACGGCCGTTTGGGTAGAGGCCTCACCCATCTTATTTTTATCGAAAGGGTCGGACCCAATCATACGCTCGATTCTTTTTTAGCCCAGGAGCGGCTGGGAAAACCCCCTCTAAGAGATTTTGAGGCTACTCTCCCACATCTTCTGAGAAACCGATGCTTCAGTTCCCGTCTGGAGGACATCACACGCTTTACGGCAAAAACCCATTTCCTGATCGATTTCGGGAAAAAATGGAATCCGTCCATCGAAACGATTGGCATCGGAGATCGCGGAAATGAAATTGGCGCAGGCAAGATTCCTTGGGAGGTTTTTAAACAAAATGCTTCGACCAATCGAGAAGCGGTTTTCTGCTGCCGGGTGAAAACAGACTTCCTTATCTCTGGCGGGATTTCAAACTGGGGAGGTTATGCCTTGTTGGCGGGAGTGGCTTTGACCATGGGAAGATTGGACCTTCTTGAAAAAGTGACTCCGGAGCATGAAGGAGCGGTCCTCGATTATCTCGTCCGTCACGGTCCAGCCATTGATGGGATTACCTGTAAACAAGACCACTCCGTGGATGGAATCGAATTTGATGATTATATGAAGGTGATTGAACGAATCAAAGAAATTGTTTTTGAATAGGGTGGAATCCCTCCTGTTTTCCTATCCTCCAAGCTTGGTTGTGGGTTTACATTAAACCAATATCTTTCAAGGCATGTTGGAGGGAAAGGTATTCTATGTTCTTTCCATATTTTTCTTGCCATCCAGCTTTCGATACCAAATCACGGACGGGTCCCTTCATTCCGGCAAAAAGAAATTGAATCCCTCGCTCGTGGTAATTCTCCATCATGTCACTCAACGTATCCGCGGCCACCGCATCGATATCGTTCACGCCAGAGAGGTCCATGATGATCCATTTGATCTCTAGTTTTTCAACAATTCGTTGCCGTAGAAAATCTTCCAAAAAGGCCATGTTGGCAAAATATAAAGAGGCGTCCACACGTAAAATAAGAGCCTCGGGGTATCTCCTCGCCTTTGGAAAGCGCTTGATGTTTCGAAATACATTGTCTGACTTAAGATAACCCAACTCGGCCGTGTGAGGATGGGAGCTCCGCCAGATAAACACTAAGAGCGAGAATACGACTCCAATCATAATCCCCTTTTCACTGCCGAACACCAAGGTCGCCGTGAAAGTCAGGATCATCGTCCATCCATCAATTTTTTTCAAATTCAAGAGATGTCTTGCCCCCTTGATATCAATCAATCCAACAACGGCAACCGCAACAATAGCAGCTAATACTGTATGGGGAAGGTAATAAAAGAAGGAGGTGAAAAAGAGCAATGTCAAGAGAATGATTGCAGCGGTGATGAGTGAGGCCAGTCCTGTTTTAGCCCCCGCCTGATAATTGACGGCCGTTCGGGAAAATCCCCCTGTGACCGGATAGGCTGAGAAAAAGGAGGC
Source organism: Syntrophaceae bacterium UBA2188 (assembly GCA_002327985.1). Lineage (GTDB taxonomy): Bacteria > Desulfobacterota > BSN033 > BSN033 > UBA1163 > UBA1163. The sequence continues at coordinate 19,003 of DCVM01000081.1, forward strand.
CGTCACATTGGCAAGACCCAATCCGATCAGTTCCTGGTTGGAGTCGATCTTATACTTTTCTTTTGCAGCCACCCACTCGGCAATGGAGATCGACTCCATGAAACCCACAAAAAGAAGGGCCAAGGCTGTTGGAAACAGGTTTTGAAGAGATGCCAGATCCCATGCCGGCCAAGAAAAGGATGGAAGACCTTGGGGGACATGTCTTACAATTCTTACCCCGGTGTGCTCTAATCCGAAAAAAAAGACGGCCAGCGTGCCTAAACCGACCACAACCATAGGAGCCGGAAATTTGGGCCATTTCCTTTTGAATATCAGTAAAACAAGAATGCTTCCCAATCCAACTCCAAGCGTGATCGGATGGACCCCTCCAATTCCCCGCAGAATATCATTCAAAAGGTGGAGCGCCGAATGTCCACTGGGCGCGACCTTCATTCCTAGTAAATGGGGCAACTGACTCAACAAGATGATCACGGCTGCCGCAGAGGTAAACCCGCTGATCACGGCGTGGGACAGAAAATTTACAATCCATCCGCCCCGAATCATGCCCATACACAGTTGGATGGCTCCAACCATAAGCGAAAGAAGAAGCACAAGACTCACATACTTTTCTGACCCGGGCTGAGCAAGAGGTGAAACCCCTGCAAAAACAAGGAGGGACATGATTGCAACCGGTCCGACGGCCAATTGTCTTGAGGATCCGAACAAAGCATAAAGGATCAATGGAAAAGTGGAAGCATAAAGCCCTACGACGGGAGGCAGCCCAGCGAGCATGGCATAGGCCATTCCCTGGGGAACCAGCATCACAGCAACGATCAATCCTGCAGACAGATCACCCTTTAAATCTTTTCGCCTGTAAGTCCGAAGCCAATCCCATGCAGAGAAGATCTTTGTTGGCATACTCCGTTTCCCCCAAGAAGGTTGCTTCTTGTGAGGGGTCAAAAGGCCAGGAAACTATAAACCAGATGTTTCAATCCATATCAGTAAAGCGATGATCCCTATGGCGAGGGGAATAATGAGAACCCAAGGGTTTAGCTTCAATAATTGAGGAAGGGTGAGGTCGCCAAAATTCCCTTTGGGGAGGATCTTTTTTTCAAGGGTCGGATAAAACGCTGCAAAGAGACCGGCTCCGATGAGGAGACCTATCAACCCGCCGAACAACGCATCAAGAGAACCTTGTCCAATCGCTCCGGCCAAGGTCCCCGGACAATAACCTAAAATACCAAATCCAATGCCGAAGAGGAGCCCGCCAATCACCGTTGAACCGAAAGACCCTGGTTTGGGGTGCAATTCTGCTTTCCCGAGACTTTTAAGCAAATGGACTCCTATCTTTCCTGTGACCACAGCAGCCAGCATGACTTTGATCACCGTGAAATCCGTGAGGAGGAGTTGTCCCATAATGACATCATATCTTGTCACTCCCCCTTTTTGCAGAAAGAACCCAAACAGGATACCGATAAAAAGTCCAATGCCAAGCTGCACATTTTTCTTCGCATGAAGTGTCTTGTACATCGTCTTATCCTTTCCTGCAAGACCTAAAAAACATGGTAAATCAATAGTGCTGTGGCAATCCCTCCAACAAAAAAGCAGAGGACTGCCAGCCATGAACTGACGGCAAGCTGAAGGGTCCCGCTGATGCCATGACCACTGGTACACCCTCCTGCCCAGCGCGCCCCGACTCCCATGACGATTCCACCCACCAAGGCCCCTCCCCATCTCAGGAAAGCACTATTTCCAAAGATAGATGACCATTTTGCTGGAACCCATTCCGCTCGGAATTCTCCTGAAAGCATTGCCGAGATAAAGGCCCCAACAAAAATCCCTGCCACCAGCATCCATTCCCAATCGATGGAAGGGGAAAACTTTTTATAATATGCCTTATCTCCTACCTTTTTCCCTCGGAATAAGCCTTCAATCATTCCGCTCGTCCGTGAAAAGGCAGTGGAGCATCCAATCGGTTTATCCGATAGAAGAAACGCGACGCAACTGAGAAGACCAATTCCAATTCCCACTGCATAAGGGGACCATTGCTTTAAGCTCAGCCATTCCATAATGAGATTCCTCTCAATTCCTCCCCATCTCTTAGAAAGGGAGACAGAAAATTCCCTCCTCTTCTAAAGTGAGCGAATGGGGATTACTTAGCAACATATACTTCTCTTGCTGAAGGCAAATGGGGCGCCGTGCAGGTCGGACAGGTTCCGATGAGACCAGCCGCACTGTAAGCGGTCATGCCTCCCGCCACATTGACCACCCGATGGGCACCATGTTGTTTCAATATGCTACTGGCCAAACTTGAACGATGTCCTGAGTTACAGATCACATAGACGGTCTTATCTTTTGGAATCTCTCCATAACGTTTTCTTGTATCCGGCGCTTGTATGTGGATGGCCCCATCCAGATGAAGGGTCTCAAATTCCAATTTTCCTCGAACATCCAGAACCATGGGACTCGGTTTTTGTTTTGACAAATCTGCCAGTTCCCGCACAGAAATCTGTTCCACATGTTCTATGGGAAATCCTCCGACCGTCCATGCATGCATGCCTCCCTCAAGCCATCCAGCAATACGATCAAAGCCAACGCGACGAAGTTGGGTAACGGCTTCATTGACCTGTGTATCACTTTCCAATACGAGAACGATAGGCTGATCAGAAGGAAGCACCCAACCGGAAAACGTCTGGAAGTTTCCTGCAATATCAATATTCCAGGCCCCTGGGATGTGAACTCCTCCAAAAGCAAAATAACCCCGACCATCAAGAACAGTGGCCCCTCCTTTTATAAGCTGATTCAACTCAGTAGGAGAAAGAGGTTTGGGTATTCCCAACTCACTCAACTTCAAAGGTCCTCTTCGGTTAATATCCGAACAGCGAGAAAAGTGATCGGGAGCCTCTGGCATTCCACTTAAAAGGGACGCCCGAAACGCATCCACGGTTTGATGCTGTAACTCAGCATTGTAGCGTTTCTCGTAACCAATGGTCGAATATCGCATGGCTCCCATGGCTCGACCACAGAGAGACCCTGCCCCATGGGCGGGTAAAACCAAAACATGATCAGGCAGGGCCTTGAGTTTCGAAAGGCTACCAAAGAGTTTTCCGGCAAGTTCAACTGCCTGCCCGGGGAAAAGGTCTGGACGGCCCACATCGCCAACAAAGAGTGTATCGCCGCAGAAAATCGCAGCGGGCTCCCCCCCACGGCTTCGGTCTGTCACCACAAAGGTGATATGTTCGGGTGTGTGTCCCGGAGTATCAAACACCTGTATATTCATATCTTCGATCTGAAACTCATCTCCTTCTTTAACGGATCGGTGTGGAAATGTGCATTGGCCTGCTTTGGGGGCAATGATTTCTGCACCTGTCCTTGCAGCCAGATCCATGTGACCCGAAATGAAGTCGGCATGAAGATGGGTTTCGAAAATATGGGTAATTCGCATTCCCATTGCTTTGGACACAGCGACATACTCCTCAATGTCTCGCTTTGGGTCGACGATAGCGCAGGTTCCCTTTCCCCCAAGAAGGTAAGAAAGATGGGCAATACCCGGGACAAAAAAAGATTGGATAAACATAAATCAATACCTCCTTTCTACGATTTGAGCATAGAACCACACAAACAATAAAATTTTAACAATGTGAATGTTTGAAAACAACCTTTTTTTAACAGGGAGGATTGGAGGACACCTTCGGTATTAAAGGGACACCTATCATCCCCGCTGCGAGCAGTGGAGCATTATTTCTAACGGGGTAAACTTTTTTCGTTGAAATTCCATTTCCATTCATTTAAAAATATGATATTAAATTTGTAGAAACCTTCGATGAAACATTTTTTTGATGCCTATCGGTTAAAAACCCCTCTTTCAGGAAACCTCTTCAAAAGGGCAAAGAAGGTGATGCCCGGGGGAATCTCTCATAACATTCACTATTTCCCCCCCTACCCTTTTTTTATCAAAAAAACAAAGGGTTCCAAAATCTGGGATGCGGACGGAAATGAATACGTGGATCTCTGGATGGGAAACTACACCCATATTCTGGGACACCGTCCACAGGTCATTGTCCGAGCCATTGAACAGCAATTGAAAGAAGGAATCCACTGGGGCAGCGTATATCCAAAGCAAGTGGAATGGGCAGAACTGATTCAGGAATTGGTTCCATCCGCAGAAATGGTCCGGTTCTGTTGTTCTGGAACAGAGGCGACGATGTATGCAGTCAGGCTTGCCCGAGCCTTCACCGGGAGAAAAATCATCTTAAAGATCGCAGGGGGTTGGCATGGAGCCAATCCCGATCTCTCCCTGGGTATTAAAATGCCTTATGAAAGGGAAGAGAGCCTCGGCTTGTTGCCCGAGCTACAGAAATATACGAAGATGATTCCTTTTAATGACCTGTCCGGAACACTCCAGATCATCCATCGAAACAAAAAAGATCTGGCAGGAATCATTCTGGAGCCCATTGTCGGTGAAGGAGGCTTCACCCCGGCTACGAAAGAATATCTCCAAATGCTCCGTTCCGAAACCAAAAAATTAGGGGCCCTCCTGATCTTTGATGAGGTGATCTCATGTTTTCGGGTGGCATTAGGTGGTGCTCAGGAAATGTTCAAGATCACTCCAGACCTGACGACTTTAGGAAAGATTACGGGCGGAGGAATGCCTGTGGGAGCCCTCGTGGGGAGAAAGAAAATTCTGGAAAAAACTTCACCAGAAAAAAAGAGCGAGAAATGGGAAAGAATCTTAATCGGCGGCGGTACGTTTTCCGCCCATCCCTTGGCCGCTGCCGCAGGACTGGCAATGCTCCGCTATCTCAAGGACCATCGTGAAGAGATCTATCCCCTGTTAGAATCAAACGGCGAGAAAGTCCGAAGGGGGATGAACGAAGCCTTACACCAGGAAGGAGTAAATGCCCTGGCCACAGGAATCGGCTCACTTTTTCAAACCCATTTTCCTTTCCAAAAAGGAGGACTGCTCAATGCTCCTCATTTGATCCACCGCTTTACCGACCTAAAGAGAAAAGAGGTGGAGTTTCGAATCAGAATGTTGACAAAGGGAATTCATGTGATGCACGGGGGGGGCTGCCTCACCACAGCCCACTCTGATGAGGATATCGAAAAGATCATCAAGGCCACAAGAGAAGTTGCGGGGGAAATGGTCCAACCTTGATTACGGATTGCGGAATGCGGATCGCGGATTAGGAATGGCGATGGCAGCAGAAACAGGTAAAATTGGAGTCAATGTGGTCGATATCCAGGGAGATTTTACGAGACTCAAAAATGGTTCATTAGCCGTGGATGGAACGGACGAGGCTTACGTCGAAGCGGTAGAAGAAAACACAAAGAAACTGAAATTAGCGGGCTTTCCAATATACGCCACTCAAGACTGGCATCCAAAAAATCACGCCTCCTTCTTTACCCACCACAAAGAGAAAAAAGTTTTTGAAGTCGTTAAGCTTCACGGAAAAGACCAGGTGCTCTGGCCTCCTCATTGCGTGCAAAATACTCCCGGAGCAGAAATCTTATTGGACAAAAAATTGTTTAAAGCCGTGGTGAGAAAGGGAATGGATCCACAATATGACAGTTATTCCGGTTTTCAGGACGATGGCGGAAAGAAAACAGAAATGGACAAACTCCTTAGAAAGGATAATATCAAGAAAATAATCCTCTATGGTATTGCCACCGATTATTGCGTCAGAGCAACCTCCCTTGACGCCGTAGCGTCTGGTTATAAAGTCATCGTGGTCAAAAATTTGTGCCGAGGCGTTGCACCGGATA
>DCVM01000180.1 GCA_002327985.1 Syntrophaceae bacterium UBA2188
CTCTCTACCTCCTTATAGTAAGCTGAAACTTGCTGTTCCCTAATTTTCGAAAAAGGTGTATATTACAAACGTAAATGAACAATGCGGGTATGCCACGACCCCTATAAATAATTCATTCTGAAATTACCTCGATTCTATATAATATCGTTTAAAACAATCTTTTTGGGAAAAATAGCATAATATTCAACCCTTTTTGAACAGAAGAGAGCTTTTAGTGGTTTAAGATTTAGGAAAATATAGAAGCAGCATAAAAAATAATGTTATAAATATTCTTGATGGTTGGGACTCTCGGGGACGGAATACGAGTTGCGTACGAAGGGAGATGAACAGTGACAGCAATCGTCCAGCAGGTGCAGGAAAAGGTCAAAGCGCTGAGGCAGATACCGGCGGTGGCACACGTGCTCCGGATGAACACCCGGTATGCCACCCGGCTGGGAAACCAGTTCGCGGGGGCCATCACCTACTTCTCGTTGCTCGCAATGGTGCCCATCCTGATGTTTGCGTTCTCGGCTTGCGGGTTCACTCTGACAGTGCTGCGTCCCGATTTGCTGGGACGCATTCAGGCGGCGATCATGGTACAGCTGCAGGGCGCTCCTGAGGACCTGCAGGCCCAACTGACCGGACTGATTGAGGGCTTGCTGCGCAACTGGGCCTCGGTGGGTCTGGTGGGCCTTCTCTCGTCGATGTACTCCAGCGCCGGATGGGCAGGGAACCTGAAGTCTGCAGTGCGGGCCCAGACCCGCCCACTGTTTGACATGAAAGAGCACAAACGTTTCATCCTTCTGGAGATACTGCTGAATTTCGCGATTCTACTGGGCCTGCTCATCATCCTGGCAGTGACCTTCTCGCTCGCAGTCATGGCGACATCCTTGACCGGCACGATCGTGCACTGGCTCGCACTGGATGAGGTCCCCGGCATCAATATTCTGCTGCGGATTGTGGGACCCATTCTGTCGGCCATTGCCGGATGGGCTATGTTCGTGTTCCTTTATAAGGTGTTGCCGGAGGTCAAGTTTCCTTTCCGAATCATCGCGTGGGGTGCGCTGATCGGATCCGCGGGACTTTTCGGCCTGCAGTACCTCACCGGTTTTCTGATGGGCAAATTTTTGGGCAATCCCGCGGCCGCCGTGTTCGGTCCCGTGATTGCACTGATGCTCTTCTTCAACCTTTTTGCGCGTCTAAATCTTTATGTGGCCGCTTGGATCGCGACCTCTCTACAACCGGCTGTGGCTGACCAAATCCAGGAGTTCGACCGTCCATTGCTGAAGGCTCCTAACGTGTCGGACCTGGTTCGCCGAGAGGTGCGGGCAGGGCTAAAAATTGGTGAGGATTAGGAATGCTTTCCCATATAATTTATAACAACGGCATTAAGGGCGACGGCAAAAAGCCGCCGCGCCTTATTCCGAGCGTTATACTCGAATCGTAAATCTTCAGATCATATAGGAGGCTAACCTCCACTCTTTGTAGGTGAAGGTTGAAAGAAGGGTTATCTTGATACTGTCTGTCAACTCAAATACTGGTCAGGACAAATTAGGGTCTGAGACTTGAAATATTTTCTTTCAACTCTTCACCGTTCTAATCTGCATTAAGACCTATCTCAACCTATTACCAGAGGATAATAAGTACCTATTGCTATTTTTGAACTATAGGTTTATAATGTAACTGAATTTATAATTCAATTACATTGGAGTGATAATGGAATTATATAATTTTAACCCCTGGTGGAAGGATGGAAAGGTTCCCTCAGATCTTTTAGGAAGAAAAAGGAGCCTATTCAATGAAATCATTCGATATCTGGATAAACGCCAGATTTTATTGTTTACCGGTTTTCGAAGGGCGGGTAAAACCACTCTCATGTACCAGATAATCGACCAACTCCTTAAAAATGCAGGAAGTCCTTACGACATTTTATACTTTTCATTTGACGAGATGAAATATGACCTGGAAGATCTGATTAAACAGTATGAGATCGAAGTGCTTCGTGAAGATTCCTCCAAAAAAAATTGCTTCATCTTCCTTGACGAAATCCAGAAGCTGAAGGATTGGGTTCCAAAGGTAAAACTCCTTTATGATTTGAATCCGAGGATGAAAATCTTCCTTTCCGGATCTGCCCAAATAACCATGTGGAGAGGAACGAGGGAAAGTCTTGCAGGACGTTTTTTTGATTTCATCATCAAACCTCTGAACTTCGATGAATATCTTGAGTTCAGGAGTGTGGAAATTGACAAAAACAGAGAAAAGATTTTTGAGAAGGACATAAAACGGAATATGGCGGATTTTCTAAAATCAGGAGGTTTTTTTGAGGCCTTGGGATTAGATGAGCCTATGCTTCGTAAATACCTTAGGGAAAGCCTGCTTCAAAGGGTGATTTTTATTGATATCCCTCAAACATTTAAGCTTGATTTGCCCGATCTTCTCGATAAACTAATAAGCCTTGCAGCCTCAAGGCCCGGCTTTTATCTCGATTACAAAAATCTTGGCAGTGATTTAAAGGTTGATCAAAGAACCATTTCGAGCTACATCTCCTATCTGGAGTACGCCCTAATTTTACAAAAACTTTACAATTATTCACCAAACTTATTCACCAGCGAAAAGAAAGTGAAACGCCTTTACCTCCGCAATACTGCCTTCACATGGGCAATGAATTCCAAAGTGGATTTTTCTCTCATGTTGGAACAGTTTTTTGTAAACAGCCTTGAGGCGCGTTTTTTTCTTAAAACACCCCAGAAAGAAGAAATTGATATAATCCACACCCGGAACAAGGATGTTCTGCCTATCGAGATTAAGATAAAGGAAAAAATAGGCAAAGGGGAGGTAAAGATTCTTTTTAAATTTCTGGAAAGAAACAACCTCCAGAAGGCACTCTTGGTGACCCTTGACACCGAGACTGTCTTCCGTAAAGACAAACATATTGTAGAGGCTATTCCTTATTGGAAATACTGGAGCATTTTTAAAAGAGTGCTCGGTTAAATAAGGTCTGTTTTCATCAGTTTCCTCATCTTTCCACATAAACCACACCTTGGTGTATCCTCAGATTTTTTCTTTTTCAGCATTTTGGATTCTAATAGCGATGGTCTTCTGAAGGGAGATTTGATTTGGGTAAAAAGATATAGTATAGATTAGCCACTTTATTAACTAAGGAACCCAACGTGTTTCGAAAAAACGATTTTATTCTTCTCGGGGTGATTTTTTCTGCGATGGGGGTGGGTATCGGACTTCCGGAATTTGGAAGGGTCTTTGCCCCCTATCCGCTCTACTTCATGATGTCTGTATTGTTTTTCAGTTTTTTAAAGATCGATTTCCTCCAGGTTTTTCATGAGGTGAGAAGGAAGGCTCTGATTCTTTTCATCTTATGCCTTTTTAAACTTTGCGTCATTCCTGTAGGTCTGTTCTTTCTTACCCAAACCATCAGCCCGGAATACGCCGTGCCTGTCCTGCTCCTCTCCGGAATTTCAACCGGAGTAGTGGCTCCCTTCATTTCTGGCCTTTTAGAAGCATCCTCACTCCTCGTGTTGATGATGGTAGTCGTTACCTCGCTTTTATCTCCCTTTTCTCTTCCAGCTCTGGTCTCCCTATTGGTAGGACAAACCATCGAAATCTCTTTCTTAATCATGGTAAAGATCTTGGCCATGGTGGTTTTCATCCCTGCCGTTGCCGCTTTTCTATTACGCTCCCTTTCTCCTCCCCTTTTAGAAAAATGTGAGAAAGTCCAATCCCCTGTGTCCTTGCTCTTGTTTGCTTTCATTAACCTGGGTGTCTTTGCAAAATATTCATCCTTTTTCATTGAGGCACCGATGAAGGTGGGAGAATCTATTCTGGTGGCTTTTGTTTTATCCATCATCTATCATGTCGTGGGATTTTTAGTGACATGGGGGAGGAAAAGGGAAGATCGATTGGCTGGGGCCATCTCTTTCGCCTATATGAATAATGTGTTGATTGTCGCCTTCTCATCACAGTTTTTCGGTCCGCTGTCACCTACCCTGGCGGCTTTGTACATGCTCCCCTTTTTTACCATGATTGTTCCAGCAAGGATCGTTGGGCACCTGATGAAATAAATTACCCCGCAGCAGAGCTGCGAGGTATCCAACTCAAAAAAAACTCTCCTCCCCCTTGAGGGGGGAGGATTAAGGAGGGGGTGATGAGAAGATCGTTTCCCCCTCACCCTGACCCTC
>DCVM01000134.1 GCA_002327985.1 Syntrophaceae bacterium UBA2188
GTCATGAACTGGGATGCGGTGGCTCCTTTTTATGGAAGAAATATCTTCCTTGACATCTCATTTACCCTCGGGATTCTTCCTAATGAGGTCATTGAATCAATCATCCAAATTCACGGAGCGGATAAGGTTCTTTTCGGTTCTGACTTTCCATTTCGGACTCCCGAAAAGGAAATTGAGCGTTTCATGGGTCTGAAAATCCCGGAGGAGGATAAGAGAAAAATCTTGCACGGAAATGCAGAGAAACTTCTCAGCTTCGGCATGTCGTTTTGAAGAATGGAAACTTTAAGATAGGAGGTAAGAAAATGGCAGAACCCAACCGTATTTCTCCAGAAGAGACAAAACAGAAAGTGGCTTCCGGCTCCGCCTTGCTCGTATGCGCCTATGAGGATGAGGAGAAATTCAAACTCCTTCATCTGGATGGGGCAATCTCGCATGCGGAATTAAAATTGAGGCTCCATTCCCTCCATAAAGACTATGAAATCATCTTCTACTGAGGTTGACCCCAGGAGGCGACCGCTGCCCGTGTGGCAGATGCATATATAAAAGAAGGCTACACGAATATCAAAGTCCTCGCTGGAGGCGTCGAAGCCTGGAAAAAAGCGGGTTATCGCCTCATTGGTGATACGAAGAAAGAGTAATACAGTGAAGATATTTCAGGGGCATTATCGTGGATGGGTGAAGGAGTGGAACGAAATCTATACATTATAGGAGGAGGAAGACAATGGAACTAATTCAAGGAATTAGAGAGAGGCGTTCGATCAATTTCTTTGAGTCAGGGAGAGAACTTTCCGATGATCAGTTGAGAGAGCTTCTGGAGGTAGCTAATCTTTCTCCATCCTCTTTCAACCTTCAGCCCTGGAAGGTCGTGGTGGTTAAGGACCCCGAGCGGAAGAAGGTATTAAGGCAGTGTGCCATGAACCAGCCCAAAGTTGAGGAGGCCTCGGCAATGCTCATCATTATCGCTGATCCCCGGGGAGTTGAAGAGAACCTGGAAAAGATGATCGAGAGTTGGCAGCAGCTCGGATACATGAAGCCGGAAATGAGAGAGACTACCATCGGCATGATCAAGACCCTTTACGGGACGGAAGACAGTTTGAAGAGAAAAATTTTCGCGGCAAAAAATGCTTCCCTTTTTGCTATGAATCTGATGCTTGCTGCAAAAGGACTCGGGTTCGATACTCACCCCATGGACGGGTTTGATGAGGATTGTGTTAAGAGGGAGTTCGGTATTCCTGAGGATAAGGTCATCCCGATGCTGATTGCCGTCGGTTATCTAAGACCCGGAATCACGCTTCTTCCAAGAGCCTTTAGAAGAGCCCTGGATGAGTTTGTAAGATTTGAGCGTTATTAAGCAATAGTCATCTTTGACTGGTATCCAAGGAAAATCGGAGAAAAGACACCTGCTCATAAAAAATAAATATGGACGGGAAGTCTGTTTAGAACAAATATTAAGACCACGGTTCAATTGGTGATTCATCTAGGGGTGAAAGATGAAGGTAAAGTTTTTACGCGAAATGTAGATGTTGAAAAGGAGATAACGGTTTCTAGGTCTACCCCTGAAAGAGTGGAAGCAATAATCAATCAAATTTTGACCGATATTTTTGATGCCTACTTTTCTTCCCCTTATTAAAGGGTACTCAATCGAAAACATCCCAAACAGGTTATTGATGCTCGGCACCGCCACCGACCGCTTTGTTAGGAGGCGTTATGGGAGTGAGTTTTGGGTGGAATCCGAGTCGGAAGGTGGAGGATGCAATCGTGGACTTCGTTTTTAGCGGCACCCATGTATCCTAAATTCTGCCAGAAGAAACTCAAAAAGACTGCTATAGAAAAGTGTGGAAAACAGCCAAGAAAAGTGTCATAAAGAGAGCTGTGCGAAATCCAAGAAAAATCCTATAACGTGAAGGGAGAATTATGGGAATTCTTTTCAACACTGTCAGCATTTGCCAGTTCAAGGTTGTGGGAGATCAGCCTGCAAAAGATCTTTATGAATGGGCATCCGACCGCCTATCCAAAAACAGTTTCAATTCTATTGACCATACGACTGACGAGGTCTCCTCCGGTTGGGTCCATCTTGATGATTCCAACGAAAACAGTTTTGATTCCCCCAGGGCCTTCTGGCGAGATCATTATCTTGTTTTCACCTTACGGCGGGACCAACGCCGAGTGCCTTCTGTTGTCTTTAAAGCGTATCTGAAAAACGCAGAGAGTGAGTTTCTGGCTTCCCATCCGGGTATAGGCAGGGTTCCCAAACAGAAGAGAGAGGAATTGAGCGAAGCCATACGGGCAGCTCTATTTGCCAAGACCCTTCCGGTGCCCTCCACCTATGACGTGGTGTGGGACACGCATTCCGGGTTAGTCACATTTGCAAGTTTAAGCCCCAAGGTCATAGAGCTTTTCGAAAATCATTTCAAAAACACTTTTGACCCGTTGAGACTGCTCATGCTTTATCCCTTTTCAAGGGCTGAACGGGTGCTGAGGAATGATCTCAAACCCGACCTTCTAAAGGCAAATCGTGCCTCGACGGGCGATGTCCTCAGCTTGATCCATGACAACCAATGGCTTGGCTGGGATTTTCTCCTGTGGCTCGCCTACAAGACTATGAACCAGTCCTCGGAATATGCGGTTAATCAGCCAGGTCCTGCTCAGGAAGGTG
>DCVM01000162.1 GCA_002327985.1 Syntrophaceae bacterium UBA2188
ACCCCGCTAAACATGGTTCAAAAAATTGGCGCTGGATGTCCCTTTTCTAAAGGGAAGCAAATCCTAAACTGCAATCCCTGTCCCTTCAATTCCATCACCTCTCAGGAATACCACGGAATTGCAGACCTGCCTTTAACTATCTTTGCCACCGCATCCATTGATTTACCTCATTTTGATGCTCTGAGCTCTCACTCAATCACTTCCAATAACCTTCTAATCGTAGTACCTCTTCGCTGTTAATTCCCATCAAAAGTGAGTGAGATTTCGTCTCACGGCAACGGTAGCGACGCCCGTTTCGTCACTCGGTAACGTTATTGGTGTCAAGGACTTTAGGTAACCCTTCACCTCTAAACCAAACGGGCCTCCTAACCGTAGCCCTAACCCAAAGACTCATTTTCTCCTCAGAGGTCAAGAAAGATAGACTGAGGAAGCTGAAATCCAGAAGGAAGGAGGTGAATCTATATGAAAAAGAAGAGCATCATTGGCGTGAGTCTCGTTTTAGCAGTGGCCTTAATGGCTACGATGGTATTTGCTGGAGGGATGGGCCGAGGGTTTGGGCCAGGGTATGGTATTGGATATGCTTACCCTGCCATTCCCAACCTGACAGCGGAGCAATCATCTAAGATTCAGGCTTTGCAGAAAGCCCATCTGGATGAAACCGCACCGCTCCGGAATGAGCTCCTTAAAAAGGGAGCAGAACTTCGAAGCTTCTGGTCGACTCCAAATCCTGATCAGGCTGCCATCACTGCCAAACAGAAGGAGATCTTGGATCTGAGATCCAAACTTCAGGAAAAGGGCACCAATTTCAGACTCGAAATCAGTAAGCTGGTCACTCCCGAGCAACAAGCTCAAATAGGGACATTTGGCTATGGGATGGGCTTTGGTCCAGGAATGGGCAAGATGGGCCGTATGGGCCGCTGGTAATTTAAAACGGAGGGTGGAACTCTCTATCCTCCGTTTTTCTGGTTTTATCAAAGGATGGAATCATGAATTTAAAAAAATTTAATAACTCAAAAGGTAAGTCTCTTTTCAAATTGATTGGTCTAGTATTTATTCTTTTACTGCTCTTTAGCATCCGATTCTCAGAGGCAGAAGAGTCTCTTTATATTCAATATAGGCCGACCTTCAGGTCAGAAGTAAGAAGGGATTGCTCAAAGTCTTTAATGACCATCCTTACAGAAGAGCAGATAAATGCGTTGACAGATCTCCAGAATTCTTTTTATATTGAAATAGGTCCCCTCCGGAGGGACCTGATGATCTCAAACTTTGAGTTTCGGCAATTAGTTTCTGATCCAAGGGTAGACCCGAAGGTTCTTCTTGATCGACAGAAGAGGATATTAGAGCTTCAGGCAAGGCTGGAGAGTCTTTCTCTTTCTTATCAGATGAAGGCGCGATCCATCTTCACAAATGAGCAGTTGGACCGACTCCCGTGGGATTGTATGCTGGGAATGGGAACAGGCTCAGGGATTAATGTAGGAATTGGAAGAGGCCCTCAAAGAGGGTTTCGTTGGTAAGAAGTACCTTGCGGCGGGACTTCAGGCAGGATACTTCCAGAGCTTCTGGCCGATGACAAGAGGCAACAGTATTAACAAAATAATTTAAGAACTTACCAAATGGGTTAATTTCAATAAATATTATGGAAAATCTCATTATCAGAGGGGGGTTGGAAAATGGAAAAGAAAATCTTTTGGACGGGAATGCTGATTGTGTTTGTTCTGGCATTATCTGTACCGGGTTTTTCAGAGGAAGACAAGATCGGCGAGGTAGCCATCAATACTTTCAGAACTCAGATACGGCTTCCGCCAGGGATAGAGATTAGATTTTTAGAGAAGAAGGAGAGTCCGATCTCGGACTTTTATTCAGTCAAATTACTGATTGTTTATCCGGACAAAGAAGTCCCAGTCGTCGTTTATGTGGATAAATTGGGAGAAAAAGTCATCATCGGCAATCTCTTCATCAAGGGGGAGAATGTAAACACGAAAGAAGCAGGTCCACCCAAACCTCGGAAAATCGATATGGGGCTTCTGGAGATAGAAAAATCCCCTTTTATCGGAAATAAAGGAGCCAAGGTAACGATTGTTGAGTTTTCGAACTTCCAGTGTCCCTACTGCATGGATTCATGGTCAAAATTCTTGGGACTTATGAAGCGATACCCACAAGATTTTAAGTACATATTCAAACATTTCCCATTTCAAACGCAGGGAAAGACCTTTGAACTTTCTGAGATGGCCGCCGCAGCCCAGGAAGTGAGCAATGAGGCTTTCTGGCTTATCCATGATTTCTTTTTCACGAAAGAGGGTCAAAATATTGCCAATCTTGAAAAAGGGGCTGTGAAGCAGAAGGTTGAGCAACTCCTTAAAGGAAAAGGGTACGATCTCAAAATCTTTCAGTCCGCCCTTGAGACAGGCAGGGCAAGAAATAGAGTCCTTGAAGATATGGCTTTGGCAGAGAGATTTCGAATGACATCGACTCCCACAAAGATCGTGAACGGAGATATGATCGTGGGTCTAACCCCGGATAGTACCTTGGAGCGATATTTGGGGAAATAAGGAAAGGAGAAATTATGGGACTGGTAGTGGCAGAGAATATTACCAAAATTTACAGTGTTGTGGCTACAAAGGTAAGCAAAGATTATCAGGCCGGGGAGATTGCAATCAGAGCACTCAATGAGGTGAGTTTTGAAATCGAACCCGCCTCTTTTGTCTCCTTTGTCGGCCCTTCGGGAAGCGGTAAAACAACGCTTCTCAATTTGATCGGGTGCCTTGATAAGCCCACTGAAGGTAAATTAGAGGTGGCGGGGACCGATGTGTTGCATCTGGACCGAAAGCAGAGCGCCGCATTCCGGGGGAATAATCTCGGATTTATCTTTCAGGACTTCAATCTCCTCCCTGTTCTTACGGTATTTGAAAATATTGAATACCCTCTTCTGATGGTTCAGAATATTCCTGGAGGAGAAAGGAAAAAGAGGATTATGACCCTTCTGGAAGCGGTTGGGATGATTGAACAAAAGGATAAGTTTCCCGATCAGATATCAGGTGGTCAGAAGCAGAGGGTGGCTATTGCCAGGGCTTTGGTCACAAATCCCAAACTGGTTCTGGCTGACGAGCCAACTGCCAATCTTGATCATAAGACAGCCTTTATGGTCCTTGAGTCGATGAAAAAGATGAGGAATGAGTTTCAGACGACCTTCATCTTCTCCACCCATGACCAGAAAATCGTGGGTGAAGCCGAGATTGTATACAGTTTGGAGGATGGGGAACTGGTTGGAAAACAGGTTAAAGGAGGAGAGAAAAATGCGTAATCTATTTAAAATCGCTTTCAGAAATCTTCTAAGGTATAAGCGGAGGACATTGCTTACAGCCTCTCTGGTTACACTCGGGATTGTCTTTGTTTTACTCTTTGTCTCCATCACAGGGTCTTTTAAGAGCATGATGATCGGCCAGATGACCGATTCAATGTTAGGCCATCTGCAGGTTCATCGAAAGGGTTACTTGGCATCTATCGATAACCTTCCTCTCAACTTGAATCTCAAGATGCAGGCTTATAAGAAATTGGAGGGGATTCTCAATCAACAGTTAGAGATTGAAGCCATCTCTCCAAGGATCAAATTCGGGGGGATGTTCAGCACCTTTGTGGAGACAACCAACATCAGACTCAATGGAGTCTACCCGGATCGGGAATTGAAAACAGTCCCCCTTCTGCCTTCGAGAGTTACCAATGCCAGGGGAACATCTCTTGAGAAGGGAGAAATATGGATCCCTGAATTGATGTCGAAGAGCATGAAGGTCAATGTCGGCGACACCGTGGTCATTATTGCCACGAACAAGGATGGCTCCGTTAACGGGAAACAATTTAAGGTTGCAGGGGTCCTCGAAAGTATTACAGGCCCGGGCGGAAGGGATGGCTACATTCATATTGATGATGCAATGGAGGTTTTAAGAATGGAGGAGATGGAGGTGAGTGAGATCGCCATCCGGCTAAAAGACTTTGGCCGACTGCAAGGCTTCAGCGACAAACTTGAGGGAATTCTATCCGGAGAACTCAACAAGCAGGGCAAGCCCATGTTTGAGGTCCACACCTGGGAAAAACTCTCTCCATTTTATAACATTGCAAGGATGATCGATATTATGGCGTTCTTTATTAAATTGATGCTGATTGCCATTGTTTTAATCAGCATCATGAACGTGATGATTATGGCTGTTTATGAACGGATCAGGGAAATCGGAACGATTGCCGCCATTGGAACGCTTCCCGGAAAGATTCTTTCGCTCTTCGTCCTGGAAGGATTGTCCCTTGGAGTGCTGGGAGTTGTGGCAGGAAACATTCTGGGATTTATCATCATTACAATCCTTAATTTCTCTAAGATGACCTTCAGCTTTGGAAGGCAGACTGGATTGATTCTCTCGGCTCAGGTGGCTCCGATGGATATGGTTGTTATTTCTCTCATTGTTATCGTTATATCTGTGATTGCAAGCCTGCAGCCTGCCCTGAAGGCATCAAGGATGGAACCTATAAAAGCCTTAAGGCATGTATAGAAAGGAGAAGTGTCATGAAAAGAGTATTATTTTTGATTGTGGTTCTGTTCCTTTTTGTAACCGGGTTGGTCTTTGCCCAACCCAAGGAGAAAATCGCCATAGCGGCCGATGGAAAGACAACCGCGGCGAAGGTGAGCAGTGTAGCTGCCCGCAGCCCTTATTATTTACTCTTTGACGGAAGCGGGAAATTATTGGAAACATTGGAAAACCCCTACCAAGCGGCTAAAAGCGGGGCCGCGGCTTCCGTATTGTCCCTGCTGGCGAAAAAGGGTGTGATGTTGATCATAGCCGGGGATTTTGGAGATAATATGATTCGGGATATGAAAGGCAAAGGAATCAAATATGTAGAATTCAAAGGTAGTGTCAAGGAAGCTTTAGAGAAGGGGTTGGGAACGGAAAAGTAAAGAGGGATAATTTTTTGAGAAAGGGGAAAAAAGATGCTTAAGACTATAACTCTATTAATTCTCTTGGTCTTGGCCGCTCCGGCTTGGGCCATCGACGGCAACCAGCTTTTGAAACAGATCGACCGAAATCTCAATCCTGAATCCTACGAACTCTACAGAAAGCTCGTCAATATTGAACCGGATGGGAGAAAGAAGGAATATGTCCTCTTTACAGTAAAAAAAGGGAGGGATAAGGTGGCGGCCCTGTTTTTATCGCCAGCAAGCGAGAAGGGAAGGAGCACTTTAAGGCTGGAAGACAATATGTGGCTCTATATTCCTAATGTGGGCAAGCCTGTCCGGATCA
>DCVM01000071.1:0-3015 GCA_002327985.1 Syntrophaceae bacterium UBA2188
ACCAAACCAACTTTCAGGAGAAAAGGTTCAATCATATCGACCAGCGTATCGGCTTCTTCCTGAAGGGTGGCGGCAATGGCCTCCAGGCCAACCGGCCCTCCTTTATAATACCGAATAATCGTCTCCAGAAACCTTCGGTCAAGGCTGGTTAAGCCGATTTCATCCACGCCTTCCAAACGGAGCGCTTCATCGGCAATGGCTTTGTCTATCTTCCCCTCTCCACGGATCTCTGCAAAATCTCTGACCCTTTTAAGAAGCCGGTTCGAAATTCTCGGTGTGCCTCGTGACCGCTTGGCGATTTCCTCTGTCCCCCCTTCATCGATGGGCACTCTTAAGAGAGCAGCGGATCGCCTGACCACCTGGCAAAGTTCTTCGACAGAATAGAAATCAAGGTTCCTCAATATCCCAAATCTCTCCCGAAGAGGTGCGGAAAGGAGTCCAGCCCTTGTGGTGGCACCCACGAAGGTGAACCGTTCCAACCGATACCGATGGCTTCTCGCATGAGCCCCTTTATCAAAAATGAAATCAATGCAAAAATCTTCCATTGCTGGGTAGAGGAATTCTTCGACCACCTTGGGAAGCCTGTGCACTTCATCAATAAACAGGACATCCCCTCTCTCCAAATGGGTGAGGATGCTGATCAGGTCGCCTCCTTTTTCAATAGCAGGCCCGGAGGAGGTAACAATACGAACCCCCAATTCGGTGGCAATGATATGGGCGAGAGTGGTTTTTCCCAATCCAGGTGGAGAATGAAAAAGAATATGGTCCAGAGGTTCCCCACGTTTTTTAGCTGCCTGAATGGCAATCTCCAACGTTTCCACGACCTGTTTCTGACCGATATATTCAGAAAGCTTACGGGGCCTCAGATCAAGATAATCTTCAACTTCCGGTTGAATCCCTTCTGGTTGAATCTCTTCCGCTTTCACCTTTGGATCAGGCTTTTCCCCCTCTTCGGATTTCTTCATTTCCCTTTCCCCTAAACCAAACCGGCTTCTTCATCTTAACCCAAAGATCCTTTTCAACATTTAAGATGGCATCATTTCCTTTTGCCCTCGATAAACCTCTTCAAACAACTCTTCTGGACTTGAAATATTTGGGTTTCTCAGTATGGCCTCCTTGACCAAGCGCTGTGCCTCATTTAATTTATGGCCGAGGTCTTTCACTAAAACTTCTTCTACCTGTTTTTTGAAGTCCACGACCTCCACATCCACTGGAATTTGATCCTCCCTCATGAGCGCAAATTTTCCAACCTTCCCCTGAAGGGTAGCAATCATCTTATCCGCTGTCCTTTTGCCGACTCCTTTCAGGCTTTCGAGAGTTTTCGAATCCCTTTCTTCAATGGCTTTGGCGATTTTGGGGATGGGCATCATCAAGGCCTTCACCGCAGTAGGTGGACCGATGTCTTCTACGGTAATAAATTTCTCAAAGAACTCTTTTTCCGGTTCAAAGTTGAACCCGATGAGTAGGGGCTTGGGCTGCCGCTCGGTCTGATGGTAATAAATATAAAGTCGTACAATTTCCCCATCCTCTCCTGCCCTTTTGGGATTGAAGGTTTGTCGAACAATGGCAGGAAGAAGGATTTCATAACCCACCCCATTGGCTAAGACAACGATCCGATCCTCTTCTTTTTTGAGCAATTTGCCTTCGATGTAGCGAATCATCTTCTTCTCTATTGCGTGATAGGGAATAGTGACAGGGCTACTGCTAATGAAAAATCTCTATTACTCATCACTATCACCAATGAAAATTTTCATTTCTCGAGAGGCCTGTCAAGGCCAGAGCCAGGGCATCGCCTGCATGACTTGAACTTACAGGACTCTCGATCCTGAGAATTTGTCGAATCGCCTTCTTCATCTGTTCTTTATCGGCCCGACCGCTTCCGGTTAACGCACTCTTCACCTCTGTTGGTCTCACTTCGACCACAGGAATGTCCATCTCCTGAGCCGCAAGGTAGATAACTCCCCTCACTTCTCCCAACAGGATGGCCGCCTTGGGAAATTGTTTCAAAACAAAGACTTCTTCTAAGACGAGGAGATTGGGTCTCCATTTCTCGAGAAGTCCCTTCAGTTCATCATAGATGGTTTTCAGACGAAGGGAAATGGGACAATTTGCTTCGGTTCGAATGGCTCCCCAATCACAGGCTTTTCCTCCTCGGGAAAGAGTCTCTACCACTCCAAAACCTGTCATGGCTAAACCCGGATCAATTCCAATTGCCTTCACTAAAAGAGTTTCTCCAGATGTGAAAAAGCCACCCAGTCTTTTTCCTTTAAAAGTGGATGGCTTAAAATCTAACTGAAGCAGGAATATTTAGGCACTGAGCCGTTCCATCTCCTCTTCGGCAATATCGAAATTGCCGTAAACTTTCTGGACGTCATCAGAATCTTCAAGCCCTTCCATGAGCTTCAACATCTGTTCCGCCTCTTTTCCGCTCAAACGAATCGTGCTTTGGGGAACCATCGTCACCTCAGCGTAGTTAAAATTGAAGCTCGCCTCCTCAAGGACCTTTTTCACTTTTTCGAAACCTGCTGGGTCGGTTGTCACTTCAAATTCTTTCCCTGTGTCCTGCACATCGAGGGCTCCCGCATCTAAGGCCACTTCAATCAGACGATCTTCATCGACTCCACTCTTTTCAATGGTCATCAATCCCTTCTTTCCAAACATCCAGGAGACGCAACCGGCTTCCCCAAGACTTCCATTATATTTGGAAAAGACGTGCCTCACGTCGGCCACGGTCCGGTTTTTATTATCCGTTAACACTTCCAACATCATCGCCACGCCCCCCGGTCCATACCCCTCATAAGTCAGCTCTTCGTAGTTGACCCCCTCCAGTTCTCCGGTCCCTTTCTTGATTGCCCTTTCAATATTGTCCTTCGGCATGTTTTCTGCTTTGGCCGCAAGAACAGCCGTCCGAAGCCTTGGGTTGGCATTGATATCACCTCCCCCAAAGCGGGCAGCAACCATAATCTCCTTGATGATTTTAGTGAAGAGCTTTCCCCGTTTGGCATCGGCTGCGCC
>DCVM01000071.1:3077-6508 GCA_002327985.1 Syntrophaceae bacterium UBA2188
CACGAGAGAAAAGAGGCATTGATTTATCCAAATCCTTCCTGAACTTTCCCCGGAATCATCTTCAGTAAAGGCCCCCCCAAGTTAATGTCCAATCTCCGAATCGTTCGTTCACCCGATCCATTGCCTTGAGGAGATTATCCTTCTTCTCCCTCTTCTCAAAAAGATCCAACTGGCACCACTCTTTCTTCATTTGGGATACTCCTACTCCAAGAAGGCGAATGGGCTTTGGATGGGGAATCGATTCAAAGATCTGGAAGGCATGCTGGAATATTTCATTGCCGCTGTTCACCCATTTGAAAAGGGTCTTCTGTTTTGAAAAGGTAAAAAAATCGGAATAACGGACGGTAATAGCAATCCTCCTTCCGTAGAATCCTTCTCGTCTCATCCTTCTGGAGACTTTCTCCGAAAGCTGGAGTAGAACCCTCCTTAAGATATTCAGGTCAGAAGTGTCCTCTTCGAGGGTGACGCTGTGGCTGAAAGATTTGGCATCTTCTTCTTCATCAAAGGGTACGACCGGGTTATCATCCAACCCCAAACCCATCTCATGAAGCCTCTCACCGATGACGCCAAACCTTTTGTCTAAAACAGAAACCGGAAATCTTCCCAATTGGCCGCAGGTAAAAATACCCATCGAATTTAAAGCCTCACCGAGTTTCGGGCCAATGCCATTGAGTTTGGAGACAGGGAGGTCCTTCAGTACCTCCTCAACATCCCTTTTCAGAATCACCATCAACCCATCGGGTTTTTTAAGTCCGCTTCCCAACTTGGCAAGAAGTTTATTCGGAGCCACTCCAATAGAGCAGGTCAATTGTTCCTTCTGCCGAATTCGATTTTTGATCGATTGGGCAACGAGGAGAGGAGACTGGAAAAGGAGCAGGGATTGGGTGATATCAAGATAGGCTTCGTCAACGGAAGCGACCTCCACCAGGGGTGTAAATTCTCTTAGAATAGAAAAAATTCGGGCAGCGGTCTCCGTATATTTTGAATGGTTCCCTTCGACAAGAATCAACTGGGGACAGCGCCTTTTTGCCTCCTGGGTTGACATCCCTGCCCGAATCCCAAAAGGTCTTGCCTCATAGTTCGCAGAGGTCACCACGCTTCGAATAAGGGAACCACAAACCGCCGCAGGTTTTCCCTGGAGTTCAGGATTATCGCTCTGCTCCACTGAGATAAAAAAAGCATCCATATCGATGTGAAGAATAAGTCGATCCATATTTGGCATAGGGCTTATTGCCTATAGCAAATAGCTTCAAAAAATCAACTATAAACCATCAGCTATTGGCTATCAGCTATTATATTTTTCTAAAAATCCCAACCACTTTTCCCACAATCGAAACTTTTTTCTCTCCCTTCTTGACCACAATGGGTTCCATCTTGGAATTGGCTGGTTCAAGCCGAATTAAATCCCTCTTTTTAAATATCCTTTTGATGGTGGCTTCATCTTCAATTAAGGCCACCACCATCTCACCATTTTCTGCATTGGGTTGGGGCTTCACCAGGGCAAAATCTCCGTCCTGGATGTGGGCATCGATCATGCTATCGCCTTGGACTCGAAGAAGAAAGACATCCCCCGAAGAGACAAGACTCCGATCGAGGTTAATGTAACCTTCGATATTCTCGATGGCGAGAATGGGATCTCCTGCTCGCACTCTTCCCACAATAGGAACTGAAAGGATATGGGTGAGACTGAATGGTGGGTAGCTTATGATTTCAATGGCTCTTGAACCTCCCGGAACCTTACGGATGTAACCTTTTCTCTCAAGGATATTCAGGGTTTTTTGAGGAGCTTTAGGTCCTTTCAAGCCAAAGTGAGAAGCCATTTCACGAAGCGTGGGTGGAAAGCCTTTTTCCCTTAGAAAATCTTTTAAAAACTCAAATACTTCTTTCTGTCTTAAAGTTAGTTCATTTCCCATCGTTCTTTCCCATCTCGGGAATGGTCTACATTTGTAGACTATTTATATAACCATCTCTTTTCGATGTCAAGTGAAAAATTTTGACTGTAAAAGGTTCAAATGGTAATGTTTAAAAGGGTGAAACAACCATGAAATCAGATCAGAAACGCTGGGATGAAAGATTCAAAAAGAAAGAATTTGCCCTCGGGAAAGAGCCCAATCCTTTCCTAAAAAAACACACCCATCTCCTCCCAAAAGGAAAGGCCCTCGATATGGCAACAGGCGAAGGAAGAAACGCGGTGTTTCTGGCTCAACATGGATTTGAAGTGGATGCAGTGGATATTTCTGAGAAAGGTCTGAAGAAAGCTCAAAAATTAGCCAAAGAAAAAGGAGCTAAGATTAACACCTTTCTCATTGACCTGGATCAATATCAGATTCAAAAAGAACGTTACGACCTCATCGCCAATTTCTACTTTCTCAGACGTCGCCTTATTCCAAGGATTAAGAAAGGCCTTAAAAAAGGAGGAACGGTGATCTTCGAGACTTATCTGCTCGAACATCGAACCCTTGGCACAGGAGGACCCAAACAAGCAAAATATTTTTTAAAACCTAACGAACTTCTCAGGCTCTTTAAAAACTTTCGGATTCTATTCTATCGCGAAGGAATTTTTAAGGAAGGCGGAAAAAAGAAGGCAGTGGCCAGTCTGATCGCAGAAAAAATCTAAAACTTCTCTTTGGTGCGGTTGAAATAACCGAATTGGAGGGAAGGAAACTCTTTCTTTAAAATATCCACCATCTTAGATATTCCCATTCCCTTTCCTCTTCCCATGGCCTTGAGATAAAGGTCTGGATCAATGTTGAGGTTTCGCATCTGGATAAGATCGAGATTCGTCTTTCTGATTAACTTTATCAATCCCTTCACTTCCTCCTTCCGGTCTGTGAACCCGGGGAAGACAAGAAGATTGATTGAAGTATAAATCCCTTTCTCTTTGGCTTTGATCAAGGATTTGATGACTTTTCCAAAGGTATATCCCTTCGGTTGATGGTAACGGTTGTAATACTCCCGATGAGGACTGTTCAGTGTGATACGAACGCTATCAAGTCCGGCATCACAAAGTTTTGTTAGCCGATCTGGGAAACTGCCATTCGTGTTGAGATTAATTGTTCCACGATCTGTCCTTTCTCGAAGTTTACGGATTGATTTTTGCAGAAGTTGCCACTGCATTAACGGCTCCCCTTCGCAACCCTGACCAAAACTGACAATGGCATCCTCTGCCTCTTCCAAATGGGACAAAGCGACCCCCAGGACTTCATCCACCGTAGGTACAAACTTAATTCTTTCCATTGAAGCCGGACAACACTCAGATGGTTGTAACGAAATACATCCTATGCATGATGCGTTGCATGAAGGGGATGTAGGTAATGGGCATTCCCATCTTCGGAAAAAAACATTTTTGGCTGCAAAGCAATGATATTCCATAGCGCATCTTGAAAGTTGTTGAAGAAGGCGGTTTTGAGGGTTTTTGCTGAGAAACGCAT
>DCVM01000183.1 GCA_002327985.1 Syntrophaceae bacterium UBA2188
AGACTCCCTTCTTTTTTAGATCCATCTCCATTTCTCTCAGTTTTTGCGTTTCGATTCTCCTTATGTTACCCCTGTCAATCTTTAGGCCCGTGATTTCAGGGATGACGTGAATCAAGATTATCTCCGAGTGAAATCCCTTCGCCAAAAGGGTCGCCATTCGAAGCGCATCTCTGGAAGGTTGCGCAAAATCCGTTGCCACTAAAATCTTTTCAAGTAATCTCATGACGGGCTCTCTCTCATTTTGCTTAAAGATTCTATTCACCCCTGTAATACTTCATCGCCTCGGGGATGAATGATTCTATTTCCTGGATTCGTATTTCCGGAGCCGGATGGGTCGATAGGAATTCAGGTGGCCGCCCCTTTTCCTTACCTTTCTCATTCATTCTCTGCCAGAAAGAAATGGCTTTCCTCGGATCATATCCCGCCCGTGCCATTAAGACGAGGCCGATACGATCGGCCTCTCTTTCATGAAGCCGACTATAAGGAAGGAGGACACCCACTTGGGCTCCCGCTCCGTACGCCGCCATAAAGATCTGATTCGTGAGAGTCGGTTCACGGGAGAGCGCAAGGGACAGACCCATTCCTCCCAGTTGTGCTAACAAGGCCTGACTTACCCTTTCATTTCCATGTTTAGCAACGGCATGTGCCACCTCATGACCTATCACCACCGCCAACCCGTTCTCATCCTGGGTAATTGGAAGAAGGCCTGTATAGACCCCTATCTTACCCCCTGGCATGCACCAGGCATTGACCACCTTGTCGTCTTCGATTAAGTTAAACTCCCACTGATAGTGTTTGATGTCCGAGGTTAATCCTGAATCCTTTAAGAAGTCTTCGGTGGCCTTGGAAATTCTCTCTCCAACCCGCCTAACCAGCTGGACCTTCTCCGTATCATTTGAAAGCTTCGATTTTTTTAAAACTTCAGAATACTGCTGAAATCCTAAGGAGACCAGCTCCGATTCGGGAATGAGTCGCAATCCTTTTCTCTCCGTCAGAGGCACCGTGGCGCAGGATAGAACCCCACAAAGGGCCAAGATCAGTCCCCCTTTGAACAGATGAGGAATGACTCTATTCTTTCGGCTTATAAGGCTCTCTATAACCTTCTCCTCCCGATCCCACGACCTGCGGTTTATTTACCCTTGATCTGGACGTACCGGGCAATCCCATTTCTTGTAATCAACCCGATGATCCTATCCTTGTCGGTCACCGCAATCCGTCCTTTATCTTCTTTGATCATTAATTCCAGGGCCTTGATGGCATCGGCGTCAGGAGAGATCTCCCACTTTTTATCATGACGCACGAAGACCTTCGAAACCTTCACCTTTTTCCAATCTTCTCTCGGAACATCTTTCACTTCTTTGAGGGTGATGATGCCGAGAAATTTACCGTCATCGATCACAGGGAAGCCCCCATACCCATATCTGAGAAAATAACTGTCCACCGCCTCATCAATCGGAATCGACGGATCAATCGTTTCCATCTCCCGGACCATGATATCTTGAACCCTAATCCCTGAAAGAACTTCTTGAAGGGTGGCTTGCTGATAACTGGCCTGGGCCGCGGTGTAGAGAAACCAGCCGATGAACATCAGCCATAACCCCCCCATGCCGCCCGTAAAAATGGAGAAGAGTCCAAAGAAGATGAAGAAGAGGGCGATGCCTCGTCCGATGCTGGAGGCCTTCTGGGTTGCATAGAAATAATCCTTTTTCCTTCCCCATATGGCGGCCCTTAATACCCTCCCACCATCCATTGGAAAACCCGGAATGAGATTAAAGACGCCGATAATAAGATTAATCTGTGTGAGATAGGCGAAGAGGGGTCTGGCCCCTCCCGACGAATTCATCGTCAGGATGAAGAAAATGCCTGACAAAAAAAAGCTTGAGGCTGGTCCGGCAATGGCAATCCAGAATTCTGCTTTCGGATGGGGAGGTTCACCTTTCATCTGAGCAACACCTCCAAAAATAAAAAGGGTAATGCTTTCAATGGAAAGTCTGTATTTCATGGCCACATAGGAATGGGCCAGCTCGTGGAAAGCCACCGAGACGAAGAGCAGCACTGCGGCCAACGCTCCTTTCATCCAGTAAGAGGCGATCGGAAGATCCGGAGCGACTGTCGGAAAATAGCGGGAAGACAATAGCCAGGTGATCAACCCAAAGACAATAAGCCAGGAAAAATGGACCCGGATAGGGATTCCCATAACGGTTGCAACCTTCCATGCCCCCTTCAATGATGTGCCTTTCATATTTCATCCTCCTCAAATATCTTTTTGTTAATGGGTTTCCAAAATAACTTTCTCAAACCCCTCCCTACCTCCCTTTGTTCCAAAGTGTTACCTCTATCCATACTCTTCAAAATATCGACCACCGATATGATGAATGACAAGAGCGATGAGGGTGATCATATAAAATCGGTTTACTGCCATGGCCCATTTAAATCCCTGTTCCCAAGATCCGGGTGGCAATTGAACAATAGACGATCAGGTCCGCCATGTCATACGGCGTGACTGTTTTTTAATGCCGAATATTATTTTTTAAAAACACCGAACAGCTTATCCAGACCTGTCTTTTCAAGTTTCGAGATGGCTTCCAGTTCTCCTGCATCGAGCCAGACCCCATCGCATTCGGAACATTTATCGATCTTGATATGTTTATAATCAATTTCGATCAACTCCATCCCGCATTTTGGACATCGCATGAAGTGCTGCTCTTTCAATCTTGTTTTTTCGTTCTCAGCCAGATCTTTGTGCTTTTCCTCTTCGATTTTTTTCTTCCTTTCGAACTCCATTCTTGCAAAATACTCCTCTTCTTTCTCGCTTGGTTTCCATGACATGGTGAACTTCCTCCTTTCTATTTTGATCGATACGGATCATCCGTTACAGATTAGTCGTGTACCTCTTCAATATTTCCTACCTGTTCCTCAAGGATATCTTTTAGGGTAACCAGACCCACGACTTTCCCAACGTTGCCCTTTCTCAGGCAACAATCGCTCGATCCATCGAGAGAACCGATCCACAAACGGCAGGAATAATACCATTCCCAAGGCGATGAATGAGGTGTGAAACGCCGCGAGACTGATCGCTCCTGGTTCCAGCCCCAAAAATTCCTGGCCCCACTGGATTCCTCCTAAAAACAGATGCAGAAACAGACCGACACCGCCGACGAGGCGAAAGAGAATGCTGATCATTTTGAGGCCTCAAGCAACTCACGTCCTTTTTTCATCCCTGTGGCAATGGCGGGCAGTTGCCTCAAGGAAACTTCTTACATTGATGCATGCCTCTCCATCAACATTCAAGAGGAAATTATACACCACGATATGTTTCTAAAACAATGTCTCGGCCGCTTCTCACCTTTTTCTCGAGTCCCCCAGATTACGGACCAATTCAGCCCCCACCAGGAAGATACTGGATGAATAGAAAAGCCACATCAGAAATGTGACAATCGCTGTCAGAGATCCGTAGATCGCTCCAAGTTGAGAAATCTTTACGGTCATATAAAAAGTAAACAAGTGTTTTGCTACCTCAAGGAAACAGGCCGCAAAGAGGCCGCCCCACACGGCGTGACACAGAGGAATCCGCTTCCGGGGCAAAAGGAGATAGAGCGCTGTCGCAAGAAGAAACACCAGAAAAATAGGGATGACAAACCGCGAGAGAAAACGGGTGGCCACTGCCGCCTTCAGACCGGGAAAGAATTCATGGAGAGGCTCCAGCAAGGAAATGACCCATGTAGCCCCAAAAGAGATGATCGTAAAGGCCACCAGGAGTGTGATCGTAAGGAAGGAAAGCAAGACCGAGAAGACCAGAGACCTCTTTGCTTCAATCCTGAAGACATGGTGGACTGCGGTCTCAAGAGAAACATAAAGTTGGTAAGAGAAGAGGGTATAAATGAACAGGGTCAGAATACCAATCTCCCTGTAATGCACGATGGATTCGAGTTCCTTCGTGATCTGATGGGTGACCTGTGGAAAAAGGCTGATCACCTGGGACAGAAAAAAATGATAAAGCTCGCTGTCCTGGCCGAGAAGGTACCCGAAGAGGGAGACCATGAGCAGTAAAAAAGGGACAATGGTCAGCATAAAAAAACAGGAGATCGCACCTGCCAGAATCGGCCCATCGTCCTTGAAGAAATCCACAAAGCTTTTAAGTAAGATCCTCATCCTATCTTCACTCTAAAAAAAAGAGGGGGTCAAGAAATCCGGTTGGTTTCCGAAATGATCGCCCACGCCTCCTCTGCCGTCTCAACATATTTAAAGAGCTCAATATCCTCAGGTGAAATGGTCCCCTCCTCAACCAGGGCTTCAAAATTGATGATCCGCTCCCAGAACTCCCTTCCGAAAATAAGAACCGGAATGGACCTGATCTTTTTCGTCTGGATCAGGGTCAATGTTTCAAAGAATTCGTCAAGGGTACCATATCCACCCGGGAAGACTACCAAGGCCCTTGCCCGCATAAGAAAATGCATCTTTCGAATGGCAAAGTAGTGAAACTGAAAGCAGAGTTCCGGGGTAATGTACTGATTAGGCTTTTGCTCAAAGGGAAGAACAATATTGAGGCCGATGTTTTCAGCACCCACCTCATAAGCTCCACGGTTTGCTGCCTCCATGATTCCGGGGCCACCCCCTGTCACCACAACACCATTAGGATGACCCGAACTTTTGTCGGGTTGAGAGATCAGAGAAGCAAGCTTTCTCGCCTCTTCATAATATTTTGATTTTTCAGCCACACGGCGGGCTGTCTTTACCTTGCGGGCAAGTGACTCATTTGAAGGATTTATCCTGGCAGCGGCCTCTGCCTCTGCTAACTGTTCCTGGGCGACTTTTGGCTCCGGAATCCTGGCGCCGCCGAAGATAACGATGGTACTTTCAATATCATGCTCTTTCAATATCAGTTCCGGCTTTAACAATTCAAGTTGCAGGCGGACAGGACGGAGCTCATCCCTGAGCAAAAAATCGTGGTCCCTGAAGGCTAACCGATAGGAAGGTGAAAGGGTCTGGGGAGAAGGGATACATCGTTCAGCCGCCCGTGCATCTTCCAGGGCTGATGGAAAAGGCTCGTTCTTTTTTTTGTTTCTCATCATTTCCTATGCTCCTTTTTTGTGGAAAATCTTTAGATAGATCTAAGTCTTAACTGACAACGTTCAGGACATC
>DCVM01000179.1 GCA_002327985.1 Syntrophaceae bacterium UBA2188
CTCCTACATCAATACCGCTTGTATCTTGAAACCAGACGATAGGCACCCTGTCTCTACCACATTGAGTGACAAACTCATTCATCTTGATGAGTCCCTGTCGGTAGAGCTTTCCGCCGATCCCTGGATAAGGGGCATATTCCGGGTATCCCTTGGGTAAAAATCCCTGTCGATTACCGATGATGCCAGTCAAGAAACCATCGATTTTCACCAAACCCGTATAGACCTCAGGGCCATAACCAGGCCTAAACTCCATATGCTCACTGTTGTCTGTCAGCCTGGCAAGGACTTCATCAAAATTGTAGGCCAACTTTTGATTGAAAGCAACCAGACAGTCGATCTCTTTGGGTGAAAACTTGGGTTCTTTTGGCTCGGCCACCCTGAAAAATTTAGGGTCATAGGCTGGCATATACTTCATGTAATCTTTCAGGGCATCTAACACCCCTTCTTCCTTTTCAAAGACCGCCTTGAAGAAACCAGTGGAGTCGTAATGGATTTCGACGCGTCCGGGAGGAACAGACTTGAACTTTTTCGTGGCCTCAATGATCATTTCTGCCCCTTCTTCATCAAAGAAGCCTTTAGGGGTCATCCCGCTGACAATGCCACCGCCACCCACGGCAATATTACAATTCTTGTGCGCCAAAAGGATGGTGGGACTGATCCCCTGGTATCCTCCACCTGCAGGATTGGTTCCATAGATCCCTGCCAGAACAGGAATGCCCAATTTTTCCAGTTCAGCATGTCTAAAGAAAGTGGTTCCGCTTCCTCTCCGATTCGCGTACACCTTTTCCTGTTCAGGGAGTTTCACGCCACTACAGTTTACTAACCAGACGAGAGGGAGATGAAGGCGTTTTGCCATGTCGGTCACTCTCAAGATATTTTCCGACTGACCAGCAATCCAGGCCCCAGCCATGACTTTATTGTCGAACCCGATGATAACAGCCCATTTTCCGCTGATTTTACCCAGTCCATCTACCACGCCAGTTGTTCCCGATTCTTCATCCATCGGATCATAAAGGGTGTGTAAAGGACACCATGTGCCAGGATCCAACAAATATTCAAGCCTCTGGTAAACGGTCATCTCTCCTCTTTTATTAATTTCCTGAGTGGTTAGACCCGCTTTTTTCACTTTTTCCACAGCTTCTGCGATGATTTTTTCAACTTCTTTAATTTGTTTAACATTTTCTTCTGCCTTTTTAATCTGTTGCTCAGTCAAGGCCTTACCAAAATCAGTCATTTTTTCGAAATATGGTTTCATGAAGAATCCCTCCCGTTATGGAATTAATGAATTTTTTCACAATATATTTAACATAAAAAGCATTGAGATGGCAAGGAAATTTTTTTTATTTACTTTTCCCTTTATTTCTGGTAATTTATATACATGAAGATGTTTACAAAAGCACAATTAGCCCTCATCTTTTTAGGTATTGCATGCTTAATAGGCGTTGTAACAAGTATTGCGGTCAACTCCTTAATCACTGATCAGATTATTTTTGAAGCCCAGGAAAGAGTAAAAGAAGATCTCAATACGGCCCGATATGTTTATAATTCAAAATTGAGGGATATTGATCGGACGATTTATTGGACCTCCGTCAGGCATGTCCTGAAAAAGGGATTAAAAGAGAAGAACATTTCTCCTATCCGGGATGAACTGGCAGGGGTGATGGCTCAAGAGGGACTCGATTTTTTGACATTGGTAGATCGTGGGGGAATGGTCGTATTCAGATTTCATAACCCTTCTTCAATAGGGGACAGTTTACTCCAAGATATTTTTGTTAAGACTGCCTTAGGAAAAAAGGAGGTTTCAGGCACTCAGGTCCTCTCCGGAGATGAGTTGTCAAAAGAAGGAGCGGCTTTAGCCCAAAAGGCTATTATTCAATCGATTCCTGTTCCAAAAGAAAAACCAGCCAGGAAAATAGAAGAGACCTCAGGAATGGTATTGAAGTCAGCCCATCCCATTATTGATTTTAATGGAGAAATTTTGGGTGCCTTGCTTGGGGGAGTCCTCCTCAACCAGAATTACGAAATTGTCGATCGGATTAAGAACATCGTTTTTAAAGATGCGAAATATAAAGGAAAAGAAATTGGGACAGCCACTATCTTCTTGGGTGACTTGAGGATATCAACGAATGTCATGGATAAGGAAGGGAATCGTGCTATTGGGACTCGAGCGATGAAAGAAGTCCAGGAGCAAGTCCTTGGAAAAGGGACGCCTTGGATTCATCGGGCGTTTGTGGTCGATGATTGGTATATTACTGCCTATGAACCCATTCGGGATATTCAAGATAAAATCGTCGGTATGCTCTATGTGGGGATGCTGGAAAGCAAATATGCTTTAATGAAAGAAAAACTGATCCTTTTCTTCTTTTTCTTTTCCATGTCAGGAATGCTGATCGCCCTAACGATCTCTTTTATCCTTTCTTATATGATGCTTAAGACAAAAACTTAAAGTAGTCTCCCGTTTGTCCCTTACCGCCTATCAGGGATCTGCCATAAGAGGCTTATTCACAGAAATCTTGGGTATTATTTTCTTCTCCTCCCTGAGGATTTTTATTCCGTTTATCCTTTTTCAATCCTTTTCTGACCCCTGAGATTAAAAGCCATATGACGATAATAGCGATGCCAATGGCTAAGAAATTTGGAACTCCTATTTTTCTTAAAAAGTCTGAAAAATATTCAATCGTCTCCATGATTCTGACTCTTCAGCAATCCTTCTTTTATAAAAATATGCCAGAATACCCCTCAGCTCTGCTGGGGGGATGAATGGCCTCCCTCTCCCCTGGGGGGAGAGGGTTAGGGTGAGGGGGAAATGATCTTATCATCACCCCCACCTTAATCCTCCCCCATCAAGGGGGAGGAAAGTTTTTTAGAGAATTTGATGCCCCGCAGCTTGCTGCGGGGTAGTTCACTTTTTAATTCTTTCTGTCCGGGATGTTCTTGTCCTCAGAATCGAAAAAATTAAACCAAAGGATGGAAAAGATGGCCTTCAAACCATCCAGCCATCTGATTTTCTTTCCTTCTCCATAATCTCTTCCCCTGTATGAGATGGGGACTTCATCGATTCGGCAATTCATCTTNNTTCAGCACCTCCTTTTTAAAAACCTTATAGCATGTTTCCATATCCGTCAGATGGAGACCCGTGCAGCGATTAGAAAGGAAAGTCAAAAACTTATTGGCCAGGCTCTGGCAGAACATCCATCTCTGCTTTGGAGCACCGAGGAAACGTGAACCATAGACCACATCAGCCCTTCCATCGAGGATTGGTTTGATGAGGTTAGGATACTCCTGGGGATGGTATTCTAAATCTGCATCCTGGATGACGACGATATCCCCTGTCGCTTCCCTGAATCCGACTCGGAGGGCGGCCCCTTTGCCCCTATTTTTAGGTTGGTAAAAGATGCGAATCTCATTCTTCGATTCTTTTTCTCTTCCTGCATCCCATTCTTTTAAAAATTCTCTTGTTCCATCTCTGGAACAGTCATCCACCACAATCACTTCTTTTTGGAGATCGACCTCGAGTACTCTGGTGAGGACCTCTCGAATGGTATGGATTTCGTTATATACAGGAATAATGACTGAAAGTTTCATGGGAAATTCTTGCCGATTATAACAAAAGAATAGACAGGGGAAAAGTTTTATTTGATTCAATGGTTTCAAGAGATGGAGGGCAGGTTGTTTTGGGAGAAGATTCATGGGAGAAGATTCATGGGAGAAGATTCTTATTGACCCCTCCGCCCATTTACGGTAATCCTATTCATATTTAATGAATCTTACCGACAGGGGTATGGTCAAAATGGGATCGTTTAAGAAATGAAATCAATTTGTCCTGGCGCCTGCCGGGGTCATGATGGGGAGGTAGATCATGAAGATTCTTGGTTTGAATGGAAGCGAAAGGAGACTCGGGAATACAGAGATCCTCGTTAAAGAAGCTTTAATGGGGGCTGAGGAAGAGGGGGCACAGGTTGAAATATTGAGGTTGACGGATTACAAAGTCTTGCCCTGTGATGGGTTGGCTCCATGCGTTTTTGGAAATACGGGGTGTAACCTTAAAGACGATTTTAACTTCATCGTCGATAAAATATTTGAGAGTGATGGGGTTGTTCTGGGTACTCCCTGTTATATCTTGGAGAGCACAGCGATTATAAAACAACTTGTTGACCGGGTATTTTCAATCAATTTCCGGTCTAAGGCGAGAGGTAAACCTGCCGTAATGATCGTCCCTTATGCCACGAGAGGCTGGACACCTTTTGCTTTTCTACAACCCAATCTATTACTTCTTTTTCTGGGGATGGAGGTGATTGACCGTGCCCTGATACACACGCAAGCCATCAATGAAGTGGTGCTCTATGATAAAGCTCTGGTTAGGGCACGAAAAATGGGTAAGGAGGTGGCAAGG
>DCVM01000167.1:0-2680 GCA_002327985.1 Syntrophaceae bacterium UBA2188
TGAAATCGCGTATTGTCAAAAGTTATCTCCCCTCTCCCCTTGGGGGAGGGTTCCCGTTCCTTTTCGATATGTTCCAGAGTGTTTTTTCATAAAATTTTTGACAATATCTGAAATCGGCTAATCTTTTGGCGCCTCCCTGCGGAAGGCAGGCCATGCGCATGGGTTATTTTCTTTTAAATCGGAGAAACACGAATCGTCTCAAAGGGAGCCATTTGAAAAATACGGATGCGTTTCATTTTTACCAGTTCGAGAATGGCCAATAGAGTGATCACCACGATCCGGCGTGGAGACTCTTCAGAAAATAGCCTATGGAAGGCCATACTCCGATTTTCTTTTTCAAGCAGGATCAGTATTTCCTGGATTTTATCCTCGACGCTAAGGGACTCTAAGAGGACTTCATGAATGGTTTCTGATTTGACCCTCTCCAAAGCCTGGCGGAAAGCCTCAAGCAAATCGAAAAGGCTCACCTCAATCCTTTCTTCCTCCTGCACCTCTTCAGGTTCTGTCGGGATCAGCCGGAGGAAGACATCTCGATCCAACATGGGCCTTTTTTCCAATTCACCAGCCGCCTGTTTATATTTCTGATACTCCAGAAGCCTTCGGACTAATTCCGCCCTGGGGTCTTCCTCTTCCTCCTCCTCACCCTCTGAAGATTTGGGAAGCAACATCTTCGATTTAATATGGAGAAGAGTCGAGGCCATCAGGAGGTACCCCCCTGCAACATCCAAGTTGAGAACCTTCATCAGTTGGAGATACTCTAAATATTGTCCCGTAATCAGGGCAATGTGAATATTGAAAATATCCAGTTCGTTCTTCTGGATGAGATGGAGAAGCAGGTCAAGGGGTCCTTCAAACCCCTCTAATCGAAAGGTATAGCCTGATCTTTCGTCTGTCAGCGAACCGTTTACGGCCATGTCTCCATACCTTGAGCCTTTTGGATATATTCGATCTCATCCTGCCGAGTGATTACCTGTTCATCCAACCTGGCTTTGAGCAGGCCGTTCAAGGCCTTTTTAATCGAAGGACCTGATTGGATTCCGATTTGAATTAAATCCGCCCCTTTCAAGAGTGGTTTCACATCCTTCAGTTGTGTGAAATACAGGGAGATGTATCGGCGAGTCGATATCTGGGTCGTCTTGGCCATCATGAAAAGTTTTGATTCCGTAGAAAGATGGTCAAGGATCTTATAAATTTCTGATCGTTTGGGTTGCTGGTCTGTACTAATCCATGAAAAGATTTGGAGGAGGGCCTGGTCCGCCTGAAGTTTACCTTCCTTGACTCTCTTTTTCAGCTTCTCATTCATGGCTAATCGTTGGCAGAGCTCTCCAATCTCCCCATCTTTCAATATATCAATGAGGCCATAAAAATAGATCAACCAGCGTTCATATCGCTCCTCCAGGAAGAGGAGGTCAAACCAGGAAATCACATGATGAATTTGCTCGAAAAGAGCTTCAGCTTGTTCATCCCACTTAAGCTTGTGGTGAAAAAAATGGAAGAGGTTAAAATCCTTCATGCGTTTTAAGACGGGAAGAGGGGTCTCTTCGTGAAGGATCAGGATGAGTTCGGAGAGAATCCGTCCTCCTGAGAGACGTTCCAGAAAACCCACCTTTACTGCATTCTTTATTAGATTCTGGGTATGCTTTCCGATTTGGAATCCAAAGCGTTGTTCGAAACGTATTGCCCGAAAGACCCGTGTTGGATCTTCAACAAAGGAGAGGTTGTGGAGAACCCGGACCACCTTTTCCTTGACGTCTTTGACCCCCCCAAAAAAATCGATCAGCTCTCCAAAGGCTTTGGGATTAAGTTGGATGGCCAAGGTGTTCATGGTAAAATCCCTTCGATAAAGGTCCATCTTGATCGAAGCACTTTCCACCGTGGGAAGAGCTGCCGGAGAATCATAGACCTCCCAGCGGGCGGTTGCGACATCCACTTTCAAGCCATCGGGAAAGAGAATGATGGCCGTCCCAAATTTTTTATGGGTCCGAATCCGACAAGAAAATCTCTTTTCGAATTCCTCCGCCAATCGGATTCCATCCCCTTCCACCACAATATCCACATCAAAGTTTTCCCCCCTTAATAAAAGATCCCGGACAAATCCTCCCACCGCATAGACGGAATACCCCAAGTCGTCCCCCACCTTTCCAAACTCCATGAGCAGGTGGTGGATGCGTTCAGGGAATCGCTCTTTCATGAATTTAAAAATCACCTTTTTCCGGGCATACAGGGGTTGGCTTTCATAAACGGAAACCTCCTTCTCCGATTTCATCATCTCCGTCTGGAGGATTCGCATGACCTCCAATGCCGAAATCGTCCCCACCAACCGATTCTGTTCAATGACAGGGAGCAGGCTCTGATTCTGTCCAATGACGAGGGCCTGAACCCGAGAAAAGGGGGTGTCAGGGGATACGACCGAAAATTCTGTTGTCATATATTCCTTCACCAAGGAATTTTTTAGACCATGGTATTCGCCTTTCTCCACCACCTGTTTCGAAATCAAACCAATCACTTTTCCATCATCCACCACGGGAAGGATATTCAGGTTATACCGAGTGAGGATCTCTCCGGCCTCTTCCAAGGTCCTCTCTGATTCGATCGTCTTGACAGGATAGACCATTGCATCCTTGGCTACCTTCTTGGGTCTAACTATCTCTTTCAAGGTGTTGACTAATCGTTCATGAGC
>DCVM01000167.1:2704-3372 GCA_002327985.1 Syntrophaceae bacterium UBA2188
CTCCCGATCAAGTAGATTCGATCTTCCATCCGGACCAGAACGAATAAGACATCCAGATTTTCCATATCTTTCAATTTATGGACGAGGATAGCAATGTCCCCAATATAACGATCGACGGAAGCCTGAGCGATCACCACGTCGATCCCATGGAAGTGATATCGGGTGGCAGATTGGATCAGATCATTCAGCAAGAAGATCTGTTCTGCCGTCAGCTCCTGGGTGATCATATTGGAGAGGATGCTCAGATTCGCTCCTTTTCGGACCAAATACCCTGCGGCTCGATAATCCTCCTCCTTGACGGAGGGAAAGGTTAGGTTCCCTGTATCCTCATAAATTCCAAGCATCATCACCGTGGCTTCATCGGGTGTAATCTCAATCCCTCTTTTCTGGAGGAGATCCAGAAGAAGGGTCACCGTGGCCCCTACCTCCGAGGTGACTTCCACAGAACCGTGAAGGTCCTCCGAAGAAGGAGGGTGATGGTCATAGATATGAATGTCCAAGTCGGGTTTGCTCAACACCTCCGAAAACTTTCCAATCCGACTGATCTGACGTGTGTCAACCAGAATAAGTCGCTTGACCTTCTGGAGGTCAATGTTTTTAATCCTCTCCACCTCAAAAGCATAGAGAGTGGAATGAATGAAGAAATCACGAAGGCTTCTCTCTTGAGA